>QNAG01000019.1 GCA_003641415.1 Candidatus Zixiibacteriota bacterium
AAAAATGGTCGTATAACCATCCCCGGCTTCTACAAGGATGCGAAAGCGTTAACCAAATGGGAACGCGCTCAGTTCCGCAAACTGCCGTACAAAGAGAAGGACTACAAAAAGTCGCTCGGTCTGCAGGCGGTTCATGGCGAGAAGGGTTACACTACTTTCGAGCGTCAGTGGGCGCGGCCAACCTGTGATGTCAACGGTATCACCGGCGGATACCAGGGCGAGGGCGCCAAGACGATTATCCCATCGATGGCTTCCTGCAAGATCACCATGCGCCTGGTGCCGGATATGGATCCCAACGATATTTGCAATAAAATTGAGAAATACCTGTTAAAAATTGCCCCGAAATCGGTCAAGGTCAAAGTGGCCAAGCACGGCGGCGCTAAGGGAGTCGTGGTTCCTACTGATGGTCCTTGGCTGGAAGCATCGGCGCGAGCTATCAAAGCCGGTTTTGGCAAAGCTCCAGTATTCATGCGTGAGGGCGGATCAATTCCGATAGTGGTCGACTTCAAGGAAATCCTTGGCCTTGACACCCTGCTGATCGGGTTTGGTCAGAATGATGACAACATTCACTCACCTAACGAACGTTTCCGGATCTGCGATTTTGAACGCGGATGCAAGACAGCGGCTGTACTGCCGGTTGAACTCGCAAAAGTGGAAAAATAGCAATGGATTTAGGATTGAAGGGTAAGCGGGCGCTGGTAACCGGCGCCTCAGCTGGGTTGGGGAAAGCAACGGCTATGGCTCTGGCAGATGAGGGAGCCATAGTTACAATCAATAGCCGTGATCGCGATCGACTTGAACTGGCAGCCAACGAGATAGACCGGCATGCCGGTCAAAAACCAACCCTGGCGGTGGGTGATCTATCAGTTCCGGGAGATGTGAACAAAATTATCGAGATTGCCGGTCATGTTGATATTCTTGTCTCCAATACCGGTGGCCCGCCACCGGGCGATTTCCTCGATCATTCCCCCGAAGAGTGGGACCGGGCTGGAGAGTTGTTATTACATTCGGCGATCAATCTCACTCGTGCGGTTATTGAGTCAATGAAAGAGCAGCATTGGGGAAGATTGATATACAGTACGTCAGTCGCTGTCCTGCAACCAATTGACAATTTGATACTTTCAAATGCGTTTCGCGCCGGTCTGACCGGATTCTGCAAGACGATATCAAATACCTACGCCAAGTATGGAATTACCGCCAATACGGTCTGTCCCGGATATACAGCGACAGAACGTCTTCAGAATCTTGCTGGTAAAATAGCCGAGGATACCGGCAAAACATCAGAGGCGGTACTTCAGGGTTTTGGCGATGCTGCGCCAGCTGGCAGGGTGGGCAAGCCGGAAGAGCTGGCGGCATTGATTGTATTTCTGGCAAGCGATAAAGCGGCGTACATCACCGGTACGTCAATTCCGGTCGATGGCGGTTTAAATAAATCTCTGATATAATTTAAGCTCGGATTATATTGGTTTGGGTTTTGTCAGAGAATGAATGCCAGTGTGAAATCGGAAGCTACAACATCAGCGTCGCTGGTCGTTGGTGTGTTGGTGGTGCAACAATTCCTCGGCGCGCTTACTTTTCCAATCGCCAAGTTTGGGTTGGAGTTTATAGAACCCTTTACCTTTGCCTTTTATCGCTTTGTTATATCTTCGCTTGTCTTGCTTGTAGTTGTTCGGATGCGGAAATCCGGTTCACCTATAGCTCGGAATGACTATATTAAAATCGTCGGGTTGGGTATTCTGATAATCCCCTTTAACCAGGTTGCCTATCTTTACGGTCAAAAACTAACCGTTGCCGGACATGGCGCATTGTTGTTTGCAACCGTACCTATCTGGGTGTTCGTGGCGGCATTGATTCATCTCAAAGAGAAATTCTTACTGCGTCGAGCAGTGGGAATTGTTGTGGGTCTAATTGGAGTAGCGGTGGTTATGGTAACCGGCGCCATTGAACTGGGCACCGAGTATCTTCTGGGTGACCTCATTATACTGGGGGCGGTGATCGCCTGGGCATATTATTCCGTATGGGGGAAGCCACTGGTCGAGAAATACGGCGCTCTGCGGGTGACCGCCTATGCTCTGGCTTCCGGTTCCGCGTTGTATTTTCCTTTTGGTTTGTATCGGGCTATTATCTTTGATTACTCTGAAGTGACAGCCGGTGCCTGGCTATCGGTCCTCTATGTCGCCTTGGGCGTGTCGGTGGCGTTGTATGTATTGTGGTACTGGGTGTTGGGGAGGAGGGACGCTTCGAATGTTGCGGTTTATCACAATATCCAGCCGGTAGTTGCCGCAGCAGTGGCATACGTATTTCTATCCGAGCCAATTGGTTGGTCATTTGTGATTGGCGGCGTGATTGTCTTGGGTGGGGTGATAATTACAGAGTTATAGCTTTGTTACTTCAATTGCCTGACTGGAACTACGGCCTACCTGGCTTCAAATAAGTTTCGCAGAATTTCGCTTTACAGGACTTATCGAAGAACTGTAAACATGAAAGGGGTAGTAATCACCTCAATGTCGTGATAGAATTTCGTTCACCACCTTATGAATTGAGGAACGGCTTAGTACCTTTTGAGCAATAGACATGGAACTTTTGAATTCGCGGAGTTTCTCAATTGAAGCTTTGTCTCCTATTCTCCCAAGAGCAGTTACTGCAGCAAGCCTGAGTTCTTCACGCGAGCTTCCTCCTTCAGTCATTTCTGAGAGGAAATCATCGTCCTTAAGCAACTGGGAGAGAAACTCCCTCGAATTTTCTCCACCAAGGCGACCGAGAGCAGCTATCCCTCTTTTGGCAATTGATGGCTGTCGCTTCATTGTATTGATCAACATGGGTGCGAAATCCTCATTCCCTGTTAATCCGACAGCAATTACAGCGCTTTCTCTGACTGCTTTATCAGAATCCTCAGCCATGAAAATCAGCATATCGCAGGCATCTTCGCCACCAATTTTCTCAAGGGTGCTCACTATCTCGCGTCTAACTCGTACATCATGATCGTTTATGCGTAACCTTAGCGGCACTATCCCTTCCGGATCTTTAATTTGGCCAAGAATGAAGATAGAGTTACGAATCACATACCATTTGGCATCAGCAAGTTCATTGCGATTGCTACCTCGCTCAAACATGGCATCATCGGTCAGTACTCTTGAGAAAACGGTAAGAGTATCCTTGCCCAGTTCAGCTAAAATTTTCAGCGCCAGTTGTCTCACATGCCGGGCGGGGTGAGAAATAATTTGTGATAAACCTAAAGCCACCTGCTCGCCACCAACAGAAATCAGGGCATCACGGATGTATCCTGCTGTTTCAGAATCACTGACTATCAAGTCATCAATCATAGCTGAGATGATATTCTGACGATTGATATTTTCGATGACTTTCTTAATAGCAAAGGAATCGTAAACTGTTACTCCCTCTTCGACATATTTGTGATTACCAATCATAATCGATAATCGGGCGACAAGATCGTACCGACGTGAGACAAGGCACTTCTCCAGAACTCTCCAAATAATCTCTGAGTACTCAAATGATTCTGTATTTGAATTCAATCCGGTGCTGATTCGTGTAATCAAGTTCTCGAAAACTGTTGTATCACTGAGAAGGTCAATAGATTCCACCATGGAGACAAGTAACCCAAGCGCCCGCCCACGCTCTACAACTTCAGTCGATCCGAGAATATCCATCAGGAGTTCAAGTGTCTCGGTTGCCTTTCCTTTTTGTCCTGTGCGCATTAAGCGTTTAAACGCATCTACAAGCTGCCTTGTGGGCATAAGTCGTTGATCACTCTCAAGGCATTTCCTTAAAATTTGGTCAATCTGGTCACGGGACTCAAACTTAATTGCAGATACAGAATCTCCTGATTCTTGGGCGACATTGGCTATGAATTGGTTATCACCCATCAATCTTTCCACTGCTGAAATGATTTGGTCGCGTTGAGGATGATAGTCCAGTAATTTCCACAAAGAACTAAAGTGCGCTTTTATGGTAACTGTTTCTTCACTGTCGGGAACATCCCTTTTTAGCTTTTCCAGTGTGCTAAGCAACTCATTCTGGATATCCTCAAGCTGCAACAAAGCTACCTTTTCCGGTAACAGGTATCGTACAACGTCATACGAGAAATCTATGCCCAGCGATTCGAGAACGCTTTCACCGCCGGCCTGGATTTTTGCCAGAGACTTCAGAGATTCGCCCATTTGACGCATGGCTATATTATGAACTGAAAAATCTCCCTCAATGTCACCTCGGAACCGGGGACTATTCTCAAATAGTTCGAAAGCCAGTCTGGAGTTCACTTCGATAGTATCAATGCCTGACTGTTTTAGATATGTGCTTAGTATCTGGCTCTGATCAGTCCGCGATACTCTCAAGACAAAACGGCCGATAAATCGAGAAAGGTCTGTCATACTCATTTGTGGTCTAAAGAGCAGGGCATCAACTTCGAGTATTTGCAGGTAGCGGATAATTTCTTCAGTGAATACAGATTCTTTAAGGCGAACATTCATGGCGAAGAGGTTCCCGCGCTCCAAGTTCAAACTTACCAATCTCTTAAATTCAAAGAGCTTTACGAATGCGAAGAACGGTTTCTCCACAGCCTTTGATGAAACCGGATGACTCGCTCCATAGATAGCCACTTTGCGACAGGCCATGGCCATTTCCCGCACCAGACCATGAGCGAGTTCATTTAGATTCGTGTTCAGCGTAGACTCCGTATGGATCTTTGGCGAGTTATTCATTTCTTTCTCCACAACAGATTATCATTCCCGATTCGGTGGCTATATAAACCCTATCACCATCACTGACAGGACCGAATCTGATAGCGCCGGTCAATTGACGTTGTTCAATTAGCTTACCGTCAGCAACACTAAGGGAATACAGCATCCCGGTTAAGGTTCCCACTAACACATACTGCCCAACAGCCACAGGAGCAGCTCGAATCACGTCTTCAGTTTGGAAACGCCATTGTTCAACGCCCGTCATAGCATCCAGACTTACCAGATAACCTCCGGACAATCCGATGAAAACCGAATTCCCCGATACGGCCGGCGGAGCCCAAATAGAGCTGCCAAGTTCTTTTTTCCAAACCTGATGTCCGTTATCAATATTGATTCCATAGACATTTCCAACGACGTCAGTCATTATCAACAAATCAGACAATATTGGAGTACTGACAATAGGACCATCAAGCGCCACTCGAAACTGTAGAGCACCATCGTCAACAGACAGGGCGTATAGATTTCCAGCATCATCGCCCTGGTACAGCATATCTCTGCAACCGGCAACAGAAGCTATCAGCCTGCCATCGGTATGAAAAGTCCAGTTTTGTTCACCGGTCTCCAGATCATAGGCAGTCAGTACACCAGCTCTGGAACTAACCAACAATTGGCTATTTAGAATTATCGGCCTGGCGGGAGCATCCTTTACATGAGCCTGCCAGACAGTCTTTCCATTGTAGAGATTAATGCAGTATAGTTTGTTTCGATTTGGTGAAACTCCGAAGAAAGCCAGGCTGTCGTGGATTACAACGCCCGATTGAGGTGATCCTTTGCATTTGAGTTTTCCCAGATTCTTCCCTGAAAGAACATCGAAAAACTTGATTCGTCTTCTCGCTGAGGGATACACGAGAGTACCTTTAGAAAGAGACAATGGGCCGGCTGGTTTCCCGGATACGCGCTGTTCCCAGATTATGTCCAATTCCCCGGGGAAAGCGCCATCAACAGAACCTCCAGTTGCTTGAGTATCACTTCTATGGGAAGGCCGGACCGAAGGTTGATTTACGATATCTCGGGATAGTCTGTAGTTCGATGAGCAGCCCAGCGCACTAAAGACAATAATAAGACATAATGCCAGAGATATAAGCCGAACATGAGACATCAGAAATTCCACCCGAAGAAAAAGTTAAAATCAGCCTTGGGGCTTACAGTATTGAAATCGGTCGTATGAGTATAATCGAAACGCAACAACACGACATAGCCCAGGGCAACCCTGACTCCTGCTCCAAACGACCCCAGGAACTGATCAAACCTTAACTTGTTGAACGCATCATCCGATGCATGACCAACATCAAAGAAAAGAGTGCCCCTGATTCCTCTGAAGCCTATCCCACCAAAGGGAAACCCGATAAACAAGTTGTCTATCAAAGGGAATCTTAATTCGGTAGAGGAAAACAGGACATTGCGGCTGTAAAATCTGTGTCGGTCGTATCCCCGAAATGACCAACTGCCTCCAAGGTATATCCTCCGTGGCTCGGTTCCCGCAGAAGAATATGCAAACAGCCGATTGGCAAAAGCAGAGTATCTACCTATACGAAAGTAGTGCCTTATGTCTGCCAACACCATACGGTTAAAATGTTCCCATGATTCAATTCGATTAGTAATGCCAACTGTAAAATTGTACCGTCGGCCTTCGATAGGTCCGGATATATCCCAGAGAGAATTGTCATACACCCAGCTAAGGTAGTGCGTGCCCAAAAAGGCTTCTCGGTCTCTCTGGCCGTATCGACGATAGCGATGATTATAAGCTGCCAGGGTGGTCAGATCAAGGCGGTGGAACTTGGAAAAAGGATAACTCAATAGTGTAATGACACCAGCCTCGCGCACATTAAAGTAACCGTCGTAGTCGTTAAAAAACTCGTTATAAATATGATAAGTGCCCACACCCCAGTTGAGCCGTCGTTCTTTATTGATATGGGTAATACCAACGTTAAAGGATTCGAGAAAATCATCCTTTGAATTGGCTGTATTGGCGAGAAGAAAATAATATGCACGGTTGCCAAGCACATCTGAGATGGCCATCTGAAATCCCCCCAGAGAACCGTAGACCGGATCATAACCGATGCTTGATTGAGCAATATCGAGCGAATAGTCGGTACTGTACTTTATCGAACTGTTACTAAATCGTGAATCGATTTTCATCGGCTTCCAAAGCGGTTGTGAAGATGCCAACGGTTGGGTGATTTTCTCTGGTTGAGATGGAATTTCCATTCGGTAGACCTGGAAAGTCATGTTCTGATAACCAGTGTAGACAAGGTGCTTGCCATCAGGTGTCAGACGGGGATTGAATGTCCCTGTCACATACTCAGATTGACGAACCAATTGATCGTTATTGTCCAGAAGAAACAGGTTAAAAGTCCCACCGCGATCGGATGAAAAGAAAATTCCCGCTTCACTCCAGTCAGGTGACTGATCACGAAATAGACCAAAAGTGAGTTGCGAAAGTATATTATCAGACAGACTATACTCGTATAAATTCGTAGCTCCTTTATGGCCATCAGCATTCCTATCCGAGGCGAAAACAATCCGGGTACCATCCGGTGAAAAAGTCGGATCAAAATCGTTGTAGATGTCGTCAGTGAGGGCTTGATATTTACCTGAAGTAAGGTCCAGCAGGTACAGGTCAGTGAAACCACTCAGGCGTATTCCGGAGAACACAATTTTGGAGCCATCCGGTGACAATCGCGGTGAACGAATAGCCGCCAGACTATCGAATTCGTAACGATTGACGACTTCGTCTTCATTCAGGTCATACAGGTAAATTACATCGTGTTCCTTGGATTTCGAAGAAAACACAACCTTACCGGAATCGTTGGCATCAATCCCTGAACGGAGGAGATAAAGCGATTCGTAATCTGATGAGCGTTCGCCTTTGATTAAAGTTCGTATTGGCTGCTTTTTCTTCGATCCTTCCGAGGGAGTCATGTAGATTCCAGAATATCCCATTCGGTTGGCCTTGAACACTACCCATTCTTTCATACCGCTGCCGTCGTCCCACAAAATGGGTACGCCCTTGACCGAATACCCGTCATGTGTGATTCGGTCGGATTCCATATCCGGCAAACCAGATTCGGCAAGTTCCGGATAGTATTTCTTCCGAAGGCTGTATTCCCATTTCCGTGACAGTTCTTTCAGGTCATCCCCTAAAACGTTTTTTACAATTCTGTTAAATGTGTTTCCTTTGTACCACTCGTCGAAAATTAACATGAGCTTGTCGGCGCCATAGGTAGAATCAATAAAAGCGCAGATTGACTGGCCCAGCTTGTACATAAAATAAGTGCCACGAATTTTGTACATATTGGGAATTCCGACCAGACGTTCATTGATGACCATGTCCTTGACGAACATATCAGCGTCGGTATCCCACTCCTTCGACCAGTACTCCGCTATCCCTTCTGTGAACCACAAAGGAGGATAAGCCGACCTTATTCGACTTCGATGCTTCAAAACGTGCTCTATTTTATCAAAGGTAAATACGTGCACCAATTCATGACGTATTACATGATCCAGATCATGATAGGAGCCGTTAAACGGCAACACTACCCGACCCTTCATGAACTCTGTGAATCCCCCCACCGATTCGGGCAGCATCCCTGGAACAACGTTGGTCTGCGTGAAGTAATTAGGTGAAGAATATATTATCAGCGGAGTTTTTTTCTTAATCTCATGGTTGAATCTGATCGCAAGCACTCGATAGGAATCTTCAGCCAAACGAGCTGACATCTTAGCTACCTCTACCTCCGCCTCGTAGAAATAGATTCGAAAGTGTTCTGTCGTCATTACCTGCCAATTGAAACGAGCGTACTGTACCTTATTCTTTCCGAAATAATACTGTGCTCCAACCGGCGATCCGCCAAGAACTACCAATATCAGCAGGGCTACTACCAACCGGGTCAGGATGTGTTTGCTTTGTTTCAAAATCATATCCAGATTGTACGACAACACATTCTTACAATCTTCGAATCCAAGACACTAACAGGTTCGATATGGCAAAACCACTCAATTGAATAGTCTGCCGTTGCGGAAATAATCCAGCCGAGGATAATCCGCATATTAAAGAATATATCGGCAGTTTCCTTCAACATCTTCTTACATTATGATGCTGGTCTCAATGCCGCACTCGGGACACCGTCTTCCACTTGATGTCAATACTTTCGTAGTATATCCACTGCGGCTAATCAATAAAGTTCCACAATTATGGCAATGTGTGTCACTAGTACCCGCCAGTGACAGGTTTCCAACATAGACATATTTCAACTTTTGTTTAGCAAGTTTCCAGGCTCTCAACATTGTTTCGGCAGGAGTTGATGGAATGTGCAATCGATAGTTGGGATAATAAGCCGACAAGTGTAGCGGTATTAACTCCGAGACAGATGCAACAAAATCAAAGAGGACGTTGAGATCATTATCGGAGTCATTGAGGGTGGGGATTATCAAGTTGGTTATCTCAAGATGCACTCCCGCTTCGGAGATCATCCGAATACTACGCTGCACTGGTTCAAGTCGGGCTTTGCACATCTTTCGGTAGAATTCAGGGCGAATACTTTTCAGATCAATGTTAACAGCATCAATATACTCAAGCAATTTCTCAAGAGGTTCAGGATTGATGTAGCCATTGGAAACCAGCACCGTCTTTAGTCCAGCTTTCCGTAAAAGTGGGGCTGTATCCATAATGTATTCATACCAGATTACAGGTTCAGTGTATGTGAACGCCACCCCGATTGAATTACTGTCTACAGCCGCCTGTACCAAATCCTCTGGTGACAGATAGCGAGTGGGAGCCTTCTTCTGTGAAATAGACCAGTTCTGGCAGTAAACACAACCCATGTTGCAGTAGTTTGGACCAGTAGAGAGAATTGTTGAACCCGGATAGAAATGATACAAGGGTTTTTTTTCGATTGGATCTACTGACAGCGAGACCAACTCTCCGTAGTTATCGGTGACAAGTGTTCCTTTATGGTTATATCGGCTGGTACAGATACCTTTTTTGCCCGGTGTGAGACGGCAATTCGCCGGACACAGGAGGCATTGCACTTTGCCGTTTCCAAGCTCCTTTGCAAATGCCGCTTTTTTAATCATCTTTCAGGTGCTTTCTAATTTGCTCTACCGCCGCTTCGAGATTGTCCTCAACCAGTGTCCTGTTTGCAAAACGGTTGGATGCGAGTAGCTGTTCTTGCCCATGTCCTGTACGTACCAACACCGAACGAGCTCCAACAACCCGTCCCAGGTTGACATCGTCGATTTTGTCACCTATTACCCATGACCGCCGAAGGTTGATTCCCAAATCGAATGCGGCCTGGTGTAGCATCCCCGGTGCCGGTTTGCGGCATCGACATTCCTTAGTATATAGTGGGTTGCTGCCATTCGGATGATGCGGGCAGTAATAAAGAGCATCCGGTTCTACCCCTTCCTGGGTAAGCATCTCAAGCAGCCGTCGGTTGACTCGCTCAACTGTTTCTATATCGAAATACCCACGAGCCACTCCGGATTGATTTGACACTATAACGATTTTTAAGCCCAATGATCGAGCCGCCTTCAATGCCTTTGTCGCTCCTTTCTCAAACTCCACACCATCTGCATCTTTGAGATAATTCTTGTCAACGATAAGGGTACCATCACGATCAACGAACAATGCCGGTCGATTGTTTATATCATTATCGAGTATACCAGCAGCGGCTTGAGTTACTCGCTCCGATGTCACACGTTCGAAGCAATAGCGTTTATCGCGATGACACGGTTTACTTCCGTGTAAAGAACATGGGCGACAGGGTTCATTAACATCGATAACCTGGTCGTGTAAACCGGCAGGAGCGAATCCTAAAACCGGATGAGTGGGACCAAACAAGGCGATAACCGGAGTCCCTACCGCTGATGACAGGTGAGCGATACCCGAATCGTTAGCTATGGTCAGACAGCATGAAGCGATGATAGAAGCTAATTGTTCGATAGGGCAGTCGGTCAGTTCGGTTATAGCGTTCGAATTCAGCGAACCAGTAAACGAAGTATCAACTTGATCGGACGATGACACCGCCCAAACGATGTGTACGCCATATTCGCAATGCAATCGCTCCGCAACTTGGGCGAATTGCTCGGTTGGCCATTGTTTGGTTGGATGGGCAGCTCCGGGGGCAATTAAAACCAACCGATCTGTACTTTTTAACCGTTGGATTAACTCTAATTTGTCTATCTCTAACTTTGGCGGTATCAGAACAGGGTTCATGGCCGGGCATGACCCGCCGAGTTGTCGCACACAGTCGTTGTACAGGTCTATTGTATGTGGCCACGTCCGGGGAAGTTGGTTGGAATCAACAGCCTGGCGCCGCTCCCAGTGTCGCTTGGGATAAACAACCGTTTGCGGCGCTGCCAGCATCTTGCGCACCAGCCATGACCTCGGGTTGCCGTGCAGGTCAATGACCGTATCAAATTTATTCCTTCCAAGGAGAAAAAGAGTTCGCGCCAGATCACTCAATCCAGCCTCTGACGGCAAGGTCACAATTTCGTCAACACTATCAAACCGCTCGACAATAGGCCGAAAACGTTCCTTGGTCAGAAAGGTCAGATGGCTGTTGGGGAAATTAATTTTAAGGTTGAGAATGGTCGGACTGGTGAGCAAAACATCGCCCAGCGACCCAAAGCGAATGACGAGGAATCTTTGCATTTCTACCAGAAAAGATATAGTCCGAACGCACCAGCCGCAAAACAATAATAAGCAAAAACGGCAAACCGACCCTGTCGGATTATTCTCATCAATATGATCACAGCCAGCAGGCCGAAGACAAATGCCAATATGGTACCAAGAAGATATTGCGGTACAAGAGACGAATCGAGAGCCAACAACTCATTAGATTTAAGTACAACCGCCCCAAGAATAGCCGGAATTGCCAGCAGGAACGAGAACTCGGCAGCCTCTTCAGGCTTAACACCTAAGAGCAGCCCGGACGCAATTGTGCTCCCAGATCGCGATATGCCGGGCAGGATGGCAATAGCCTGGCCAATACCCATAACAATTGCTGATGGTAGCCTAACCGCTTTGTTCAACTGTTTCACAAAGCGGGTTGACAGGAGGATAAACCCAGTCGCAATTAGCATAGCTGAAGTAAACATTGGACTGGAGAACGCTTCCTCAAAGAGATCATTCAGCAGAAGACCAGCCAGACCGGCTGGTATCGTTCCAATTATCAGATATCCCAATATTCTCCGCTCTGTCTTCATATCGTTTCTGAATATAGAAATGACAAGCTGGAAAATGCGTTGACGAAAGTAAACTAATACTGCAAGCAGCGTACCAAGATGTACAAGTAACTCAAATGATACCCCGGGTTCCTTTACACCAAGAATCGCCTGCGTCAGGACCAGATGCCCCGATGATGAGACTGGCAGAAATTCCGTTAAGCCCTGTAATATCCCCAGTAGTACAGCATCCCAGTACGTCATACTTTCAGCGCATATAAGGATAAGTAGATATTAAGGTTGAAACTTCATTACATAACACGATAGTCAGCACCAAAGAAGATACCATCGTTACCGTCGAGCTGGAACTCTCCGTATATGTTGATGAATTCAGTAACCTCATAGCAGACTCCGCCGTGAAATCCAAACTTAAGTTCAGATTTTGAATCGGCGTGTTTTGGGTTAACCCTTTCGAGACGAAGGTTTAATCTTCCGTACGGTGACAAAGTACGTCCGTTTGTTAATTGCACAGGGTATGAACCCAGACTAAAAAAACCTGCTTGT
This sequence comes from Candidatus Zixiibacteriota bacterium, assembly GCA_003641415.1. Lineage (GTDB taxonomy): Bacteria > Zixibacteria > MSB-5A5 > GN15 > FEB-12 > B120-G9. The sequence continues at coordinate 12,489 of QNAG01000019.1, forward strand.
AGAAAGCTGCCACCGTCTGATGAAAGAAACTCAAACAATCCTCCAACTGCTAAGTCAAACGGGTGGTTAGTATTTTCATCAAATGTCCAGAGCTGGTACTTCATGTCAGCACCGAGCGTCATTTCGGTTTCATCGTTGTCAGAAATCAGCCCCAACTTGAAACGGCCATCGATGTACTGCGACATTCCATAAGTGAATGCTCCGTAGAAACTGGTGGCATCGGCAATGCCAACCGCCCCCGCGAATCTACCCTGACCCATACCCCCAGCTCGTGCGGTGGAAAGATTACCAAAGGCTGAACCTATGGCATCGAAAGCCATTGTAGATGATGAGGAGAGAATGAGGAGAAGCCCTACAGCACAAACAATTTTTTTCATAGTAGAATCCTTTGTTATTTACTTTTCACAATTCGACTCAGTTAAGAACCTAATTGTCTTATACGTTTCCGGTCAACCAAAAACGCACTCGCCGACAATAATTGTTGACACTTGTCGTAGCTCTTGATTGCTTTTTTGGTTGGTAGGAAGTAAGACGAAGTGTAGATACATCAGATGGGAAATTTGGTGTAAACACCCTAACTGTTATCCGCCACAGGAGTGTATGATATGGCAAACGAAAGCAACGATGTCTATAAGACCAGAGGACAATGGGCCGGCCATCTGGGATTTATATTAGCCGCTACCGGATCAGCGATTGGTCTGGGCAATATATGGAAGTTCCCTTACATCACTGGTGTCTATGGAGGTGGTGCGTTTGTCATTGTTTACCTGGCGTGCGTTTTACTTGTCGGACTTCCGCTTATGATGGCCGAACTCATGATAGGCCGTCGGGCTCAGTGTAATCCAGTCGGAGCTTTTCAGAAGCTTCACCGCAAAGGTAGTTTATGGCAGTTGACAGGCTGGCTTGGGGTTGTGTCCGGATTCCTGATTCTCTCTTACTACAGCGTGGTTGCCGGCTGGTCAATGGCATATATCTTCAAAGCCTTATCCGGGTTTTCCGGTTCAGCCGAACAGATTGTAGGCCAATTTGACATTCTTCAGAACAGTGCCGGTACTTCGTTCCTTTGGCATTCCTTCTTTATGTTGTTGTGCATCGGCATTGTAATCGGGGGTATTCAAAAGGGGATTGAACGGTGGTCACGGATTCTCATGCCTTCATTGTTCTTAATACTCCTGGCTCTGATGTTTTACGGTCTGTTTGCCACCGACGGAGGAACTGCTGCTCTGAGCTTTCTCTTCAAACCAGATTTTAGTAAACTAAGCGCCGAGGGGGTACTATCTGCATTAGGTCATGCTTTCTTTACACTGTCATTGGGTATGGGAGCCATGATTACCTATGGCAGCTACATGAAGAAGGACCGTAGTATCCTTAAGGACGCTATTACGGTCTCATTTCTGGATACGCTGATAGCTCTGATGGCAGGGATCGCCATTTTCGCTCTTGTTTTTCAATATGGCACGGAACCCAACGCTGGGCCGGGGCTTATATTCGCAACTCTTCCGGTGTTATTCGCAGAGACGGGTCCGTGGATATCAGTTCCTTTCTTTATTCTCCTGTCGTTTGCCGCTCTAACCTCTGGGATTAGCCTGCTGGAGGTCGTGGTCTCGTATTTCATTGACCAACGGAATTGGAAACGAAGTACGGCTACTTTAGTGCTTGGAGGCGCTATCTGGTTTTTCGGGATGTTGTCAGCTGTCGCCGTCTGGAAAGTGCCGGTGAACATACTCGGTGAGAACCAGGGTTTCTTTGCTTTCTTTGACGTGCTAACGACTAACTACATGCTACCTCTCGGTGGGCTGTTAACCTGTCTGTTTATTGCGTGGAGAATGAAAGACAAGGATCGAATTGGAGAGTTTGGTTCATCAGGAAAGCTTTATAGCGTATTGAAATTCGTGCTACGGTTTATTACGCCGATTGCTTTACTGATGGTCCTTCTTCATGGATTGGAACTGTTGCCGTTTATGGATTACGGACCATAAAAAGATATCTACTCTTCTGAAGCATCAAAGCCAGACCTAACACAACTTGATGTTCAAAAAAACAAAGTTCTCTGTATTTCCAACGAGAATTAAGACTTCATCTTAATGCAGATATGGCGAATCGTGTTCATAAATCATATCTGAGCCACAAACATCAATTGAATGCAAACACTGCAGTAAATTATCAGCTTTAATCCCTGAATAGCATATAATTGAGCTCGTGTTATTTTAGTTAACCTGTTGTATATAAATAAGATACGTTAGCATTATTGTTTTTCTTATACTCGGCTCGGGTTTTGCAGTGAAACTGATAGGAAAGATTCGGAAAATCAAAAGGAGCAATATATGTCAAAATTTCTTATAACTTTGGGAATGTTCCTGTTGACTGTAATTTTGATCTCTGGATGTGATAAGGAACGGACAGTGACATCGACAGAATATGTCCATGATATCGAGTACGTCCAGTTATCGCCCGACACGGTATTTCAAGTTGATACACTGATAAACTTTGATTCGGTAACTATATACGAGGTCGACACTGTTGTACAGTATGATACCACAACCATGATTGTTACCGATACAATGATTCAGGTAAACTATGTCTATGACACAACGCATGTTTATGATACAGTCATCCAGATGAGTTACATTCACGACACGATGCTCGTTTATGATACTGTCGATCAAATAGTTTACGTCTACGACACCATTGTGCAGTGGAACTATGTTTATGATACTATTGTGACGGTGCAGCAGCATTATGACACGGTTACTATTGTCGACACCATAGAAACAATACAATGTTCACCGGATGAGCATTTTGCTTTTGCGGCTTTAGAATATTATTCCGACCCGCAGGTGCTTGAAATAATCAATCAGGAATTCGGTATAGCCGACGGTTGGGTTTTGTACTTATCCCAATGGCAGGTTGATCTGAGTCAGGCTTCCTCGGGTATATATGATATTTATGGCTACATAGACTATTGGACACCGGATTGGTCGGCTTATTATCCGATAGAATTCTACTGGCGAGTATCATACCTGAGTGGTGATCCCTCCGACCCGCATAACTGGCAACTATCGGAGCCACCCAGTGCCACAGCCGGTATGGAACCGGGGCTGAATCTACATCTGAATGCCACAGAAGCGAGTTCTGCTTTACGATAGACAATCAACAATTGTCAGGATAACATGAGTTGCGATTTTAAGTGCTGCCCAACAGTGGGTGGCACTTTTTTTAGGTGATATTCTGGGAGGTAGAATCATTACTACAAAAAAGCTCCGCAGGGCGGAGCTTTTTTATCGCAGATGAATCTATCAAATTATGCAGCGAAAGACTTGATTGCCTCTTCGCGAGAGTCGTAGTGTTCAAACACCGTAATCAACCGTGTTATAGTAAGAATCGACTCAATTTTTGTGATATTAGCCAGCACGAGACGACCACCAGCGTTTTTGACTGTCGTCAGCGCTGAAATCAGCATTCCAAGTCCAACTGAATTCATCCAGTCGACTTTAGCTAGATCAACCACAATATTTTTGTTATTAGAAGTGATATACTCGTGAATTTTCCCATGGAACATGGTTGTTTCGTCTCCTCCCATGATTTTTCCGGAGACATCAAGGATTACTACCTTACCTTCAACAAAATCATCAAACTTCATTTTTTTATCCTTTGCCTAACTAGTTAATATCCTGCCAATTGGGTCATAATTTTAATAACCGAGTGGGATGATCTCGGACATAAATCCTTTTAGAGCTAAACATCCACCCAGCTTTAATAAATATGTACATTAGACATTGAAAATCAAGCTTTTTAATGTTTAATGGCTATACAGTATCTTGAGCTACTTAATTTATTGACAAAGGAATCGTATCGCTGTAAATTTGATGCCATATTTAATAGTGTTTTACACTGAACGGTAGGCACTGTTTTATACGTCTATGTTTGAAAAACGAAACGGACTTACATATTTGAGGATTTGTCAATGAATAGAACTTCAGTTCTGCTTGCAGTATTTTTAATCCTTGCTTTGAGCTGTGTTGCCTTGGCTCAGGAAGAGGAAGAACCTGGCGATGTCCTTGAAATCGTACTGCGTGGTGGGGTAGGACTACCGATGGGTGGAATTACCGATTGGCAGACAGGTGCCGACTTGAGTGGTCCTGAGAACATTGTTGATAGAGCTCCTAAGACCGGTTGGGATATTGGTTTGGACATCGGATACTTCCTTAATCCGAAGCTTATTGTTGGCTTTAATTTCACTTATACCGAGTTTTCGATTGATGCTGATTTAGTAGAAGATCATCATCATCGATTGTTTACCCCAAGTATTTACGGTAAGTATTACTTCGAGGGCGAAACTAACCTAGTGCCGTATATCAAAGCGAATGTGGGATTGGAAAATGCCAAGTTCAGCTCTTTTGTAGAGAATCCTGATGGACGTAATTACCGTGAACTGTCTTATGATCCAGCCCTTACCTTTGGGCTTGGTGTAGGTATTTTCTACTATACAGCAGATTATAGCGGAGTGTTCATAGAAGCTAATTACCGTACCGCCATGACCGAGGATGCCGAATGTGAATACTTCGACAAGTCCTACACTTTTGGTGAGAACATTGGGGTTTTGCAGATTGATTTAGGCATCCGGTTACTTGTTGGTTCTGGTGACTAAGACGAACAGATGTTTAGTTAAACCCGTCGCTTTCCGGCGGGTTTTTTTATGATTGTGGAATAGATGGTAGCAGTACTATGAAAACAGCATCCAACGTAAAACTTCTGTTGGTTGATGACGAGCAATCACAACGAGAGTTGCTGGGAGGATTCCTTTCAAAACACGGATTCGATGTAACTTTCGCAGGATGCGGTGAAGAAGCTCTTGAAAGTTACCACAAAGTGTTTGCTCCGGTTGCGGTTGTGGATATGAAAATGCCCGGAATGAATGGAATTGAGCTGTTGCAACGCCTTCGTGATATCAATCCTTTTATTCAGGTGATTATGCTAACAGCTTTCAGTACTATTGAAACGGCAGTCTCAGCGATGAAATCCGGGGCGTTTGATTACCAGACCAAGCCTGTCGAAGACCTTGATGAATTGCTGCTGAAACTTCAGAAAGCAGCTAATCAAAATCGTCTGATAGTTGACAATGCTGTTATGAATGAACGATTATCTGAGGTTTTTCCGGTAACCGAGATGATTGGTGAGTCGGAGTCAATGCTTCGAGTTAAAGAGTTGATTACTCTAGTTGCTCCACGAGAAGCAACAGTGTTGGTGACCGGCGCCTCCGGAACTGGTAAGGAATTAGTAGTTCGCGCCATTCACGCTCTATCAAAGCGGGCGGAAAATCGATTGGTGGCTATCAACTGTGCGGCGTTTCCTGAAAATCTTCTTGAGTCTGAACTATTCGGCCATGAGAAGGGAGCCTTTACCGGCGCTGATCGCGCCAAGCAGGGACGTTTTGAATTGGCTGATTGCGGAACGTTGTTTCTAGACGAGATTGGTGAAATGCCGCTTCCTATGCAGGTGAAACTGCTAAGGGTTTTGGAAGAGAAAAAAATTCAGAGATTGGGATCTGTTCAGGAAATATCGCTGGATATTCGCATTATAGCTGCTACCAATAGAAATCTCCAAAAGATGGTGGCTGCTGGGACATTCCGAGAAGATCTGTACTATAGACTTAATGTTATCACCATCAATCTCCCATCGCTGGCAGAAAGACAGAGCGATATTATGTTGTTGGCGGAGAAATTTATTAACCGATTTGCCATTAAATCCGGCAAAAAGGTAAAGGGTATCACTCCGGAAGCTGCCGATATTCTGGTTAATTACGCATGGCCAGGAAACGTGCGCGAACTAGAAAATATGATCGAACGAGCAGTTGTGATGAGTCGTTCGGATTGTATATCAAAAGAAGACCTTACCGGTTTAACAGAACCTTTAGAAAGTACCGGATCGACTCGAAGAGTTATCCCACTGGTCGAAATGGAGAAGGAGCACATTGCTTTCTGTCTTGATCAGCTTGGCTGGAACCTGGGGCTTTGTGCTGAAAAGCTCGGTATTCACCGCAACACACTACGATCCAAAATCAAAGAATACAATCTTAAGAGCGATCAGGAATAAAGAGAATTTCTTACATACTCTTTTTTCTATCCACTTGGGTGAGAACTTGTTTCTCATCGGAAGTAACGTAAGCATTTTCGTTATCCAACTAAGTGCTACCTGTAAGCGGAATCAAAACGCAGCGAACTAAAAGCTTCAATACGAACGAGAACTAGAAAAAACATAGCGGAAACTTCCAGTGATCAAGACGACCAGCAGACCGTTGTAGGTGCCACGAGCTCTCCCTTCAACGCTTATCCTGGTCGAGTGGGTAGTAGTGATTTGTTCGTCAGTCAAGCAGCTGGACCTGTTATAAAAAAAGAGACCGGCATAAACCGGTCTCCCTCACATTCG
>QNAG01000020.1 GCA_003641415.1 Candidatus Zixiibacteriota bacterium
CGTAATGTAGTTAAAAAGCCGGGAGGAATACGGACTTCAACAGACAGCAAAGAAGACCTCAAGAAACGCTTCGACAGCTTGTTTGATGATTAGTGGGACAGCAGGGTCGTATCTTTAACGGTTGCACTTCATCCTTGATTGTAGATAAATCATTTTTCTATCCACCCCTTGATACGCTGACGGTCTTGCGGTTCTACAAGAAAGAACCCAACCACAAGACAGGCTATCATTATTCCAAACAGGTTTCCGAAAAAACCCAGCCATGTTGTCGGAATCCATATCCATTGAAGTAGAAACGCCGCAGGTGCAGTGATTACCAATCCCGTAAATCCCGCCATTGTAACATTAGCGATAATTCGCCAATATGATGTCCTTACCACGCGTGACATCATGTAAGGATATAATGTCGTGAACAACAGAACCTGTGGGATAACCACCGCCAGAGCCATACCCAACAGACCGTACTTTTGAATCAGAAATACTGCCAGAACGAGTTTGAAAATCGATTCGCACACAAGCACAATCAGCAACTTACGGTGTTCCTCAATCGCGAACAGGATAGCGTCGCCAATAATCTGAGGCAAAAGCACGGCTGTACCGATTGCAAGAATGCGCATGACATCTGCAGTCTGGGCAAACTCCGGAGTTAGCCACAAACCTACGAAATCGTGAGCGTAGATAACAACTCCCGCCGCAACCGAGAAAGAAAAGAAACTGACATATTTGATTGCTCGCAGATAGACACTGCGAATAACAGAGAGATCACTTGTGGATTCTATATGAGAAATTGCTGGCACCAACGGGACAGCGGCTGCGTTGATGGCGTTACGAAGATGACGCATCAGTTGCGCGCCCGGGTTATATACTGCTGCCGCTACTGAAGAGCTCATCAAACCAAGCAGGGCCGAATCGGTATTGTACAGAATCAACCAACACAGGGAGATACCCATCGATACACTGGAGTACTTGAACAGCATTCGGGCGGTAGGTTTGTCAATATCAGCAGCGCTGATGTTTACCCTCGGCTGAAGGCGTAGTAATATCCCCGCCGCCACTAAGTGCTTAACTACTGTCATTAGAAGAATTACCAACGCCAGGGCTACCAGTCCGTGTCCTTGCGTCAGCATGAATACCATCAGGCCGGTTCGAATTATTTCTTCCGAAATGTTTAGCGCATTGACGATATCATAACGGTGAAATGCCCCCAATGTATTACCAAATGGAAGAGCTATAAAATTGAAGGCCATGAACCCCCCCAGGATTATCAGGGCTGTTTTGCCTTCGTGTAGCAGGTCAGGATCGGAAATCTTGAAGTAGTGAAAGAACAAGGTAACAAAAGCCAACACTCCTCCAAACACCAATGCTCCTGTGACTAAATAAAGTAGATTAGCAGTGTTGAGCACTTTGTTGATGTTACCAAAATCGTGATGAGCGAGGAATTTACTTATGTATCTCGTGAGCGCAGAGGTCAACCCGCAATCCAGAAGTGAGAAGTAAAAAATCGTCTGGAAGATTATCACCCAGGTGCCATACCGGGCATCACCGAGCACAGATGTAATATATGGTACAAAGAAAAACGTAATTATTATCCGCACCACATACGCCGACCATGATGAGAAGATGTTTCTAAAAAACTGTCGGCTCACATTGAGCACGGGATTCCTCCGGTTTGATTACAACTCGATTTTGCGTTCACAGTAAACGACATTATTTGCGCCTGTGTCAAGGAAGGGGAACTATAGACTTTTTGCTTTGTTGATAACCTGGTCACGGTGTATAATCTGAAACAACGATACTTAATAGATTGGAAAGAATGAACATGATCCATCTTGTACGTACAGTAGCTCTGATAGTTTTGATTCTCGGGAGTTCCAGTTATGCGGCGACAGAAGGTCGCCCCAACCTTTTGGGGTTTTCGCCGTCGTTTCCAAAAGACACTTTAACAGCTTTTAAGCCACCATCGAACCCGCCTTATCTCACCAGAGAGCAGCGGATTATGGTCATTGTTCAGGTTGATGAACATGGTCAGGTGACCAGCGTTAAGGCAGAAGATAGTCTAAATGCTCCAATTGCTGCCTATGTGCGTGATTATATCATGGAACTTCCGTTTCAGTCTGCGTTGTTCAATGCCGAACCGGTCACATCGATACTCCCAGCGCTGGTGACAATGCAACCAAACCGCAAATACCCCGATTTTACTTTCCCGGTAGATGCGGGTGGAGCTGTTACCGACCGCGAGTTATACTTTCGAACTTATGGCTGCAACGAAATTCATCTGCCGGTTCTGAACACATTTCCTAAATACTTCTGTGATCTTCCTTCAGAAGACAGCGCTAACTTATACTCATTCGTTTTACTTAAGGTATCTCTTGATGAACACGGGCAGCCACTTGATATACAGGAAGTCCTCTCGACATACTCACCATGTTCCCAAACTACCGCTTCAGCAGCACTCTGGGCTGAGTATTCTTCAGCTCAGATTAAGGGTGCGATTGTGCCATCGGAGTGTTTCGTGGTTGTCTCGTGGTTTCGTGAAATTGCTTTTTCTTTAGGCCAATGGAGATTAACTGATGCCGACACATTACCACCGCTACAACGATGGCGAGTGGAGTTATTAGCTGATACTGTTGGTCTTATGCATAAGCCGCTTCCCAGAAGCGCAGGCAATCTTGAAGTTACCAGTTCAGAGCGTCGATTCGCAACCAACGATACTGTCAGCGCTGTTCTGTCGATTGATACTTCAGGTACGGTTAGCATCCGGCGTTTCAGTAAAACATCGAGAGAAATCCACCAGGCGATACGGGAACTTGGGAAGAAACTTAGCTTCTATCCGGCCCGTGATTATACTGGTCACCCAAAACAATTCACCGGATTAGTGTACCTTATTTTTGAAAATAGTGGGAAGATACGAATCGACTGCCAGTGGTAGAAATATAAAAGCTGCTCCGTTATGGTCGTAACTACATATAAGCCTGCCGCTTAAAGCTAATCACTTCAGGTTATCCCCAAGAAAGTACAAGCGCAAAGTATGCGTTTTTTTAACTCTCATGCAGGGATGACACTTATTTGCTTTTTCCTCAATCCTATTGAATGACAACAAGTAAGAGCTATGGTTTTTACTCTTCTAAACTATTCGGCATGATTCTTGAGCCTTTACGAGAATACGATGAACACACCTCCGCTGATTTGGAAGAAACAGACAGGTTAATTGTATTACGAGAGGAGCAACAACATGGAGCGAATGATCATGGTTCTGAACCTTTTGTCGGCGGTGATTATGCTTGTGACCGGAATTTACATTCAAGTTGCCTTTGCGGTTGTTCTTTCTCCAACCGTTAGGGTTGTAATAGTGGCAAGTGTCTTAGCGTATTTTCTTATACGTTTGGAACAATTCATCGCACGTGAAATACAGGTCACATAAGTTAGTTAAAAGGGAATTGAATGTGTTAAAGTTTCCCTTGACAATATTTCAATTCGGTTTATTATGTAAACTTGTTTGTATAATAATAGAGATTTATGTACCTCTATAAATAGGATTTTAATGCGACTATCTTATATAATTTTGTTGGCTGCTCTCGTTTTGGGGGTGGCTGCTTTGGTTCAGGCCGAGGTTGTCAAACCGGCCATCAGTGAAGCTCTCACTGCGGGAGACACCACCCTGGCGATTGATCTTCTACACCATGAGATCGATTTAGACAAGGCTTACCATTACAATTACTATGTTCTTGGAAGAATCCTCTTCAAGCAAGGACAGATAACAGAGGCTCGTGACCAGTTTCTGAAGGCGTTAGAGAAGAAAAAGAAACATCTGGAATCAAAGTACTGTTTGGGTCTGTGCTATATCAAGCTTGGTGAGGTCGATAAAGCCGAAAAGATAATGGAAGAGGGCCGGAAGAAAGCCAAGAAGGAACTCAAACACATGTTTGAGAATGGCTTCGGATTGGTGATGATGGCCAAGGAGAATTATCGGGAGGCCGATCTTGCTTTCCGTCAGGCCTTGGTGGGTGACTCTCTCAATGCTGAATATCATATCAATCTTGGCGATGCAAATTTTTATGCTGGTGTCCCGTATCTTGCTATTGCTGAGTATGATAAAGCTCTGCGGTTGGACACAGCTAGCATGGAGGTATACTATCATTGGGCTGAGGCTTGCCTTGAGATAAAAGACTATCAGTGTGCAATTGAAAAACTTAGCATAGTCCTCAAAAAAGACAGCACTCACGCCCCGGCATGGATGCGGGCTGGTGAGATATATTTCAAAGCAGCTCTGTCAACACGGACTCGCGCTGAGCGCAATGAGCGATTTAAGGAAACCATCGGCTCGTACAAGCGATACCTCGAATTGTCCGGTGTCCAGCCTGATTCTTCTAACGTTCGAGTCTTTTTTGGTCTGGCGTTGTCCTATATCAACTTATTTGGGTATGAGGACGCTGTTAAGTATTTCGAGGATGTCCTTTCGATTCCTTATGAGCCTAAGGATGTCTATTTCCAATATGGCAAGGCTCTCTGGGGCATCAAGGACTATGCCAGGAGCGCTGAGATACTTCTAAAGCATATCGAGTGGGTTGAACAGCAGAATGAGGACTATACTTCTCATATTAGTGACGCTGAACTGTACCAGCTACTTGGAGATGATTATTTTTACCTGAAACCAGACAAAGACTACGCTTCAGCTATCCCTTATTACAAGAAATCACTCGAAGCTAACCCGGAACAGAAACGACTTTTACAAAATGTCGCTATAGCTTATCATTCACTTCAATCGTATGCACAGGCGCTTGATTACTATGACAGACGGATTGCCTTTGGGATCGATTCCACCGACGCCTCAATTGTGAAGAATGCGGCCTACTGCGCTCTTAATCTGGCTAACCGGTTAGGTGATGATGAGGATGAAGAGGATATCGATGAGGAGGAAGAGGGCGCCGCACCCCCTGTTAGTCCGGAGGAATTATACCAGAAGACTATCGACTACATGAGTCAGTATCTGGAGTACAACCCCAATGATGTCAAGGCGTTACTCATGGTGGCCAATACTTATCTTTACCAGTTGTCCAACTGTGAAGAAGGTGTTAAATACTACAAACGTCTTCTGATCGTTGACCCAAATAACTGTGATGCTCACAAATCACTTGGCTATGCATATTTCGGTGGTGTGTGTAACAAGAATTACACTAAGGCTCTGGGATATCTCAAAGATGCTTATAACTGTTTCAAGTCCAGTGAAGGTGGTGGCGCGTGCTCTGATGTCCCTCTGGTCCTGTGGATTGCCCAGTGCTACCACCTTAGGGCCGCCGAGAAAACTCAGAATCAGGGCGAGGGAGCGGGAGAGGATGATTTCAGAAAAGCCCACAAATGGTATGGTCGTGTGCTCCAGTGTGAGCCAGGACATGCTGAAGCCAAGAAAAACAGGGATGAAATACAATTCGAGTTTTCGGGAAATTAATCGCAGACTCAATTTGCTGTCTTGGAGTTTGAATGTCAGAAAAGGATAAAAAGAAAAATAGCTCAGATCGCATTAGCGAGAAGGACCGTTTTAAGTTCATCGGCTTTGAGGTCTTTCCTGGCAAGCCGAAAGACCTGTTTAAGTCTGATGCGGAAAAAAACAAACTGATTGATGGGGTCCGTAAGAAAAGGCAAAGCGGGGATATCCTCAGAGATGAGTGTACCCTTATGGAAGAGCGTGTTTCCATGCTCGACCGGATTACCCTGACCGTCGCCAGTTTGGTAATCTTCATAACGTTGTTCGTCCCCTGGTACAGCGTCTACAACGAAATTGAGGAAACAACAAAAGAACCAGTTTCTTCCCCTGTCGATAGTATAGCTTTAGTCACCGCTACCGATTCGTTGATGTTAGACAGTCTGGCTATGACTGAGATTACCAGCGATTCAGCAACTCTGCTGGCCGAAACAGCTACTGAGGAAGAACCTCCAGTCGTGGCTGAAGAAGGTGGTGAATCAACGGGAGATGAGCGCTCTGGTGTTGCAGTTGCGAGTAAGAGTACCGGAGAGGAAGTTATTCACGGCTATGTGGCCAAGAAAAAGTTTCACAAGGAATATGTTCGCAAATCCGGCTTGGGGGCAATATTTGCAATAGGCTCGATCGGAGGAAGCGTTTTCTCCTCCGGTTTTATTCTTATTCTCACGGCTATCGTTCTCATTATATACACATTGCTGTGCATTGGGTTGCCGGTTTATACGCTTTACGGTATATACGGCACCAAGGGTGATTCAGACAAAAAAGCAATTAAACTGAAGAATATCCTGCGTTACAACTGGCTGCCTTTGTGCTTGTTTGTACTGGTGTTTTTTCTGTCATTCTTTGGAGCCAACTATGGTTTTGACGCTACCGCGTCATTCTCCAGTTTGGGGGACGTGTATAATGTAGGTGTTTTCCTTGATTCTCTCTCGTGGGGAATCATAGTTTCTCTCGGCGCCTTTGTTTTGGTTGCCGCTAAGGGTGTAGAAATCTGATTAAGAATAAATATAGTTCATAGTTATTAGTATTGGAGGATTTTCCAAGTGGTTAAACAAACGATCTTTGTGACGCTTAATGCGATCGTTGCCTTTGCCATCGGCTTTGGTCTGTGGTATGGGGTATTCAGAACATCAGAGAATCCCATTGTTCACTCGGTCTATAAGGGCGGTCCCTTAGTGGTCTTGTTGATCATGATTTTTATTATGCTGATGGTATTTGTTATTGAAAGGTATATGTCACTATACCGGGGCGCTAAAGGCAAAAGCTCGGTTCAGATTTTTTTCAAGAAACTGGTTACTCTGATCCAGAATGATGATCTTGATGGCGCTCTGGCTGCCTGTGACAAGCAGCGCGGCACCACCGCAAATGTTCTACGGGCTGGTATCGATCGGTACCGTGAAATCAAGGATAATTCTGAGTACAATGCCGAAAAGAAGCTCGATTTGACTAGGGCTGCGATCGAAGAGGCCAATGCGCTGGAAGGTCCGTTGCTGGAGAGGAACCTGATTGCTCTTTCGACTATTGCTTCCATCGCTACTATGGTTGGTTTGCTTGGAACAACGATTGGTATGATTCGTGCCTTTGCGGCAACCGGTAATGTTGAAGGTGGTGTTATCGACGCAACGGCGTTAGCTACTGGAATTTCCGAGGCGCTGGTTAATACAGCGGGTGGTCTGCTGTCAGGTATTTTGGGTATCTTCTTCTATAACTTTTTTGTCAATAAGGTTGATGCCTTTAACTACACGACCGATGAAGCCACTTTCGAAGTGATACAGATTTTGAAAGCAAAACAGGGTATTTAAGTTATGGCCGGAAAGAAACGGCGAGTAGCAATCCGAATAGATATGACGCCAATGGTGGATATTGCTTTCCTGTTGCTGATTTTCTACATGGTTACTACTACCTTTAAGCCACCGGAAGCGCGTGCGGTAGAGTTACCCATGTCGCATTCGCAAATCGAGTTGCCGGACAAGGACATTATTAATATTACAGTAACCAAAGATGATTCGATCTATGTTGATTATGTTCAGGTAGCCGAAATCGAAATTGAGGGTCAACTGGTTACAACCACTGTTCGGTATGTTCGTACTTGTGACAAGTATAATGTCTCCTCCGAAATTAACCGGGCGCGTGCCAAGATCCTGACAGCTTTGCTGGTTATAAAGGCGGACAGAAATGCCAGTTTTGGCATTATGGATGATGTGATGTCGTCGATGCAGGAAAATCATCTGGAGCGATTTCTCATCATTACAGACCAAGAGACAACGGCATCGGAAGGCACCTGAGCTTTTCGACGACCGTATGTGTATAAAAGATAGGATAGACACACGATCCTGAGAGGAGAGTGAAGGTATTACATGGCCGGTGAAGTAGTAGAACGCGAGAAAAAAGGCGGAAAGAAAGGCCTGAGAAGAAAGAAACGCCGAATCTCCATTCGCATTGATATGACTCCGATGGTTGATATTGCTTTCCTGTTGCTGATTTTCTATATGGTATCGACGGTATTCTCCATGCCTCAGGCGATGGAGATCAACTTGCCCCCTGAAGACCAAAAGGAACCGATCCCGGTCAAGGAGTCCAACCTGCTGACCATTCGAGTTGATCAGGAGGGTCGGTTCTGGTGGAACCTTAAGACTCCGACTCCGGAGAATCTGCCTGTTCTGCTGCCATCAAGTTTAGATAAGCCGGATACAGTTCTGTACAAGCTTGAACCGGATACGTTGCGTAATCTTCTTCTCCAACAGAATCGGAGCAACAGCAAACTCAACACGCTTATCCTTATTCACAGGGAAGCTACTTATAGCGATATGGTTGATATTCTGGATGAAGTTGACCTTATCGAGCGTTCGTGGAACAAATACACAGCGGAAAAACTTGGCAAGAAGGTAAACGAGCTTACCAGGGATGAGAAATTCTCCTATCGTTACGCTATGGGAGACTGGAACCCACGCGACGACAAGATTATCGACGCTGCTGTGGCAGCTCTTCAGACGGAGGGAGGTGAGTAAACATGGAAAGTAGCAAAAGTGTTTTGTACTCACCTTATGGCGCCTATGAACAGAAATCTAAGTATCAATTTAACTTCCTGGTGGGTACCTTTTCCACTCTGACGTTTGTTATACTTATCCTGTTGGTTGCTTGGCTGATTTCTTCCATGAGTGAAGAGGAATATTCCGATGTCCCTGTGGTAGTTGTCAAAACCGTCGCTGACCTGGGTCCTCCGCCAAGTATCACTAAGTCTAAGCCGCAGATTGAAGTAGCCCAGCCGAATGTCGCTGCACCAAAAGTTGGTATTCCCAAACCTGTAGCTGACGATGAGGTGATGGACGAGGATGTTGTTATTGCTACTCGTGAGGAACTGGCCGAAATTGTTGCGCCAGATATCACAACCTCAGAATCTGGCGGTGAAATCGTAGTAGATATTGCGCAAGACGACTACCTGCCGGCGCCGGACGAGTTTGTGAAGGTTGAGATCTACCCCGAAATGATCCATGAAGTAACTCCCAAGTACCCGCGACTGGCTGAACAGGCCGGTATTACTGGTGTTGTTTGGGTAAAGGCGTTGGTAGATGAAAGTGGTAATGTACGACGAGCTATTGTAGGTAAATCCTCAGGTACAACCTCGCTTGATGAAGCCGCTGTCGAAGCTGCTTATAAATACAAATACAAACCTGGTATTCAGAACGGCCGACCCATCAAGTGTTGGGTAAGCTACAAAGTTGATTTCGTGTTGTAGTCTGATTTGTCCTGAAAACAAAGTAATGATTTTCTACCCTCCGGAATTCTCTCTGGAGGGTTTTTTATTCAAATCTTTGAATTCCTCTAATTTTTTTTGAATACTTTTACCCTGTTCTTCGTACTATCAATAAGGAGTAAGGCAGAGGTTGCAGACGAAGGCAACTGAAGTACACGGAAAGGATTGGGATAAAATGGAAAACACAGACAGACCAATAGGACCCCGCACACGGGTGCTGAGATTACCGGCAATAACCCTGCAAGGTCATTTTATGCGCGCTTTTATCGCTACGCTTGTGGTGCTGACTGCTTTGGCGCTGCTGTGGGTATCGCCCAGTTACGGGACCGGTGAGACAGAAAGCAACATAACTGCGAAACATGATTTATTGCCGGATATAAACCAATTCATTCCGATCGATACACAACCGGAACTTACTTACCGACACCCGCCGACCTACCCTCGCATAGCTGAAAATGCGCGCATCTCCGGCAAGGTGTATATGAAGGTTCTGATAGATGAATCTGGCGAAGTAATTAAAACGGCTGTGATTAAATCTTCCGATAACATCTGGCTTGACCGCGCAGCTGAAAAGGCTGCAATAAAAAACAAATACAAACCAGCCGTATATCAGGATAAGCCGATAAAGTATTGGGCAACCTATGAAGTAGACTTTGTGTTGAGTGACTAACCCCAAATCCCTCTTCATTCATACTGTTCTGCTATTGCATCCTCCGGGCCAATCCCCGGAGGTTTTTAATCCCCTGGATACTATAACTGCCTTTCAAGTTCCGCTATCTTCCACTTGCATAACCGACCACGTAGTCGCTTATAGCAGTCCTTCGTAGGGCGGAACCCTTTTAGCGGTTCCGCCACCCCTCGACTCCGCTCGCAGGCATTGCCTGGTTGGATACTCCGTGGGCGGCAGACGCCCTCGCCTGCCCCTTTACAATATTCTCATTGACTCGAAAGACGGTATCTATTGGGTACGGTACAACTCTACATCCAGTTCGATTTTGTAATGATAGTCGCCGGATGGATAGACATCAATGTCACCACGAATCTCATCCAAATTAGATATGTAAACCTCAACCGCCTTAACCATGAAATCGGGTGCTGTGAAGATGACCTCATGTTCCCCCGGGGAGATCGGACCAAGGATGTAATAATAGCCGAGCGAATCGGATACGGCAGTGGTCGAATCAACCCCGTCGATTGAAACCGACACATTTGGTACAGGGCTACCATCAGCGTGATCCCGAATCAAACCTTCAATAACTGGAACATCCTGGTGAGGCAATATAGGTGGTGGGGAATCGACGCTCGAATCACAGGAAATAGTAAATAGCGTGACTCCGACGAGAAAAAACAAAAGGCCAACGGAGATGCCGAACAGGTAATGTAACATATGATTAACGTTGTAATATCTCGTCAAGCTGAAACGTAACCGGTCAGATTGCTTCAAAACACATACTCCTCATCCAAAATCTAAATTAGATGCTCGTATAGTAACTTAGCACATACTTTAATGTCAAGCAATACTCCGTGGGCAGCAGACGCCCTCGCCTGCCCCTTTACAATATACCATAACTTCCTTTCAGTCAATGTGATACCATCAAGCGATACTGCTTTCTGATTTGTGTCAGGATTTTCTTACTAAATAGCTTGACAACTGCACAAATGTGCAGTATTTTAACGTCGAGTCAATATAAGGAAGTGTTCAGTGGAGGAAAAAATAATGCCGGAACTATCTTATGCTCCAAGTGGCGTCTTTAGCGAATGTGATAATCAATGCTGCTCAGCCGCAGACGATATCTCTGTGTCAGGTGAAGAAAAAGTGTCATGTGATTTGGTTAACACGGCAGACAACATAGACAGTGATCCGTGCTGCTATCTCAATGTGGCCACCTGTCCGGATTGCGGAGCGGGGATGGTGCGATTGGGTGTTTGCTTTAGTTGCCCATCATGTGGTTGGGGAAGCTGCGGTTGATGTCCAGGTTGCGGTTGATAGCCAGGCAAGACACATCGAGGGAACGTTATGATTAACCCGGGAACATCATGGTTAATTCCGGAACGTCACGTTCCGCGTAGCGACGGGCCTTGTGTCCACCGTCCCTCGACTCCGCTCGCAGGCATCGCCTTGTTCAGGCATCGCCTGGTTGGATAACATTCGATAGGAGACAGGCCCCCAGCCTGCGCGGAATGTGAACAATGCCTACGCGGAATGTGAACAACGTCTTTTGAGACAAGTCCCGTAGGGCAGATTTGTCTTCAAACTTGCCATTCTTTGTCAAAAGAGGCGGGTTCGCGATGGTAGCGATTGGGTTTTTTCAATAAGCCTCTTTGATAGAGAGAAAATGAATAAGGGATAAGGAGACAGATAACAGGATGACAGTTTTGGATTTGCAGAAATGGGGGATACCATTACGGATTATTGATGTCTGGAGTAAACGGCAGGGGACACGTCTGTTACCGGTACAGAGCAAAGCTGTTCGAAAAGGTCTCCTTGGTATGCCCGGACATAGTTCCTCTCGAGTTTCCAAACGAACTCTTATATCGGCGCCTACTACGTCTGGAAAATCATTTTGTGCTGAGATGGCTATGGTGCAGGCTCTGACCTTACGACAAAAGACAGTCATGCTTTTTCCGTTGAAGTCACTTGCGGAACAAAAATACCGCACTCTGGAGAAAACCTACGGTCCTCTTGGTGTGAAATGCCTGATAGCTACAGGTGACCACCCGGAAAACGACAGCCCCTTTGCTCGTGGTGAATATCAGGTTGCGGTAGCTATCTATGAGAAGTTCGATTTGCTGTTGACAGCCAACCTTGATGCTTTGGGAGGTATAGGGCTGATTGTGGTCGACGAGATTCAAACGATTGCCGAACCGGTTCGGGGAGCCATGCTGGAACGCTTGCTTACCAAGGTCATTTCATCTGTCTATGATCCTTCACTAGTAGGGCTGTCGGCGGTTATTGGCGACTCCGACACGGCTGCCGGTCGATTGGCCAACTGGCTCGGAGCCACCTTGATAGAGGAGACCACACGTCCGGTTGATTTGCTTCGCGGGGTGGCTGCTGAAGGATTATTTCGATACCGATCCTACAACGATGGGGTGGATGGGGATGAAAAATTCGAGACCCCCGTAGTGGGAGAGGAACCGTTCGAATGCTTCATCAGTCAGTTGCAAAAAGAGCCGATGTCGACATTGGTATTTCTCAAATCGCGGCGCGAGACAATTGACTATGCGTTCAGACTGGCCTCATCGGTAAACTGGCCATCAGCCACACAAGCGGTAGAGCAACTTCAGGCAGAAGAGCCATCCTTTCTGGTTCGTACACTCTCTCAGACTCTGGGGCGAGGGGTGGGCTTTCACAGCGCGGATCTGTCACCCCGACAGCGTACAATTGTAGAAGAATCATTTGTACGCAAGGAAATCAAAGTGCTGTTTTCAACCACTACTCTGGCGATGGGGGTAGACCTTCCTGCGGAGCGGGTTCTTCTCGAGACGGTCAAGTATACCAATGGCGCCTACGATGGCGGGCCGGTGCTGATGCCTATCAGTCGGGCGGAATTTGACAATATCACGGGCCGAGCCGGACGTCTGGGACTTATCGAAGATAAACCCGGTCGTGCTGTTGTCTTGGCCGACTCGGAGTTTGACCGCGATGTGCTCTGGGAAAACTATATCACCCCGGAAGCATCTGAATCAATTTGCTCTGCCCTTGGCAGTGTTCCGTTGGAGGAATGGGCGCTCAATATGATTGTTGCCGGTCTGGCCTCGGATAGAATAGAGTTAAATTCACTGTTTGAGAACACATTGTGTTCTGTGATTGGATCTGCCGACGATACTGTAGGTTCGACCGGTAAGCATTTTGAATTGCCCCCTGATTTCGAGATGGCGCTTCAGTGTTTGCAACATATCGGGCTTGTTAATTTGGGGTTGGATGGCCACTTTGCTGTTACTCGATTGGGAAAAACAACAGCTCTCACTGGGATTTCAGTAAACCAGGCGCGTTTCTTTCTGCATGGACTAAATCGCCGTGTTCCCGAATCTTCACACGGGTGGCTCGCGCTGGCCCTGAGCGCACCGGACTGGACACCGCCAGCAAGAATACTAACGCGACTGGAACAGTCAGGCAATGGACCTCTGAGAATGCTCTATCAGCAGTACGACCATCTGATAGATGCCGCCGCACCGTTGATTGGTCATCCAGCTCGCAGAGAGCCGTTAAGTATGTCGGTGGCTGCTCGCTTGAAGGGACTGTTGGTGCTGTACGAGTGGACTCGCATGATGCCGGTGCAGCGTCTTGAGGAACAGTTCCAGATTCATTTAGGTCAGATAATAAGCCTTGGTGAACAGGCCACTTATTTGGTAACGGCGCTGAACCGGCTGGCCGCTATAGGGGATAGCGAGGTCTGTCATGGGAATGAATTTGATGATCTGGCATTTGGTCTTCGCTATGGATTGTCGCCTGATCTTCGGGAGTTACACAGTCACTTTGCGAACATTCTTGTCAGGTCTGATTTTGCTGCTCTGAAGGCAGCCAATATCATTAGTCTGGAAAACGTTTTTGGCAGCCCTCCCGACAAACTTAAACAGATTATTGATAACTCACATAAGTTTACGCAATTCAAAGAGAAATTGGAAACATTAAGACAGGAGAAAAGTATGCAACCGGGAGTAGAAATTAATAATAGGGTAACTGCGCGCGGGCCGGCAATTGCGGCGCAACCTGAGTCTGTCATTATTGATGGCAGCTATGAGAGTGAACGCTATTTGGTCAGGATTAACAATTTCCCTGTTCGGTTAACCGGAAAGTCGTTCAAATATTTCACTAAGCTGGCCTGGAAAAGGTTGTACAGTGATACTGGCTGGATATACAAGGAGGACATCGAGCTTGGATTCAATCAGGCGCGTTACCTGTATCGGATGAAAAACGAAATTGCCGCCGGATTGGGAACGAGATGGTCTGTGTTTGAGAATAATCGTCTTGGCTACTACCGTTTGCGGATTGATCCGCGCCGGATTAATATCAATGTAGAGAATCTCAAAAATCACCCTGACTACGAACTGCGCGACATGGTTTCCGGCTCGGAACGGAAATCTATCAATTAACAGAATCTGTCCTGTTGGAGGCGTCTGATTTGGCCGATAATAAATAAAATTGACTATGGCTCAGCCACAACCTAACTTCTTGCGAATGAAAGGAGATGTGGCTTGATGGGTATGGACAAAAAGATGCCGACCATTGTGCAGGCCAGCGGAAACATCCCGATTTTGCCTTCTGATCGTGAAGACCGGTTCCCTGTTCTGCCGCTTCAGACAGGGGTTCTTTTCCCCGGTACGATGATCACCTTGCAGATTGGGCGATCTGACAATCTCGAACTGATACGCCACTGCCTCGATGGTAAGCGTGAATTAATCGCTTCGTACTCGGATTCTTATCCGAGCGACAACAATGGCGGCTCAATACATCAGGTTGGTGTTGTTGCAGTCGTGCGCGACAGTAGAGATGGGCAGGCAGGCTCGCTTGTTGTTACACTGGAGGGGTTGCAACGTGTGGCTATTCAAAAGATATTGCAACAGAAACCATACCTGGTAGCAGTCGTCAATTACCTTCAGACTCCACCATCAGTCAGCAGAAAGCTTAATGAAAAGGTTGAAGCTGTAATTTCAGTTGCTAGGGAAGTCACCAAACTTGACCCTGGCTATTCTCCGGAAGTATTGAATGTACTTCAGATGAATCAGAATGATCCGTCCCAATTAGCGGATAAAGCAGCTTCGTTGTTTCACTTTTATTTATCAAGCAAACAAAAGCTTTTGGATGCGGTAGATCTCAAAAAACGATATGAGCGTCTCCTGTCATACTTGAATGCAGAACTGAACCGCATTGCGCTGGCTCGAAATATTGAAGAGAACGTCAAGACCTCTATCGAGGAAGAACAGCGGCATCATTTCCTTAAGCAGCAGCTTTTCGAAATCCGCAGACAATTGGGAGAGGATTTGTCTGAGGAGCGGGAAGCGGCACGGTTTCGTCAAATAATTAAAAACTCTCCTAATTTGCCATCAGAAGTGATAGCCCGAGCTACGATTGAAACAGATCGTCTCTCGCAGTTATCTTCAGCGTCAGCCGAGTATGGTGTTACTAAAAGCTATTTGGATTGGATTCTAACACTACCGTGGGGGAAGTTTTCACCGGAAAATTACGAAATCACTGATGTAGCCAGGATTCTGGAGGAGAACTACTACGGCCCTTCAAACATTAGAAAACAGGTTCTTGAGCGTCTTTCTGTGCGCAAACTATTGGGTGGCGCCAATGAGGCTCCTACTCTTTGTTTGATTGGTGCTCCCGGTACTGGGAAAGCTTCTCTGGCCAAAGCAATTGCCCGTGCTTTAGGCAAAGAGTTCATTCGTATCTCGGTCGGGGGGATATCCGATGTGGCTGAAATTAAGGGTTCCCCGCGCACGTTCCTGGGCGCCATGCCGGGGAAAATAATTCGTTCTCTTCGCGATGCCGGCACTTGTGATCCGGTTGTTCTTATTGAGGACATCGATTATTTCAATATGGACAACGATTCCTCAGTCAATATGGCTCTGTTGGAAGTCATCGACAGCCGATGGAACAAACGTTTTCTCGACAAATATCTGGGCATTCCCTTTGACTTCAACCGTATCCAGTTTATTTGCTCAGTGCGTTCTTTTGAGGAAATCCCTGAGCAGTTTATACCGCGTTTTGAAATAATCGAATTGCCCGGATACATTGAACGTGAAAAAATAATCATATCAAAGAAATTCCTGATTCCCAAGCTCCTTAAACAACATGGTTTGCTGAAATCAGAGGTGCGTATTTCCGACAAGGTACTGACCAAAATTATTACCGATTATACAATGGAAGCTGGTTTGCTTGGGTTTTCTCAGCAGATTGAAAAAATTTGTCGCAAGGTTGCTCTGGCCAAATCGGAGAAGTCTAAAAAATCGTGGAGTATTAACGAGCGTAACATTGAAGTCTATCTTGGTCAGCCAGTATATATTCGCGAACATGCGGTGAGTTCGCCAGAAATCGGCACCGCTGCCGGGTTGGCTTGGACCGGAGCGGGCGGCGACTTAATGTTCATCGAGGGTTTGAAAATGAAGGGTGAGGGGCATATCATCACTACCGGTTCACTGGGAGATGTGATGAAAGAGTCTATCCAGGCTGCCCATTCTTATGTTCGTTCAAAAGCGGATGTACTCGGTATTGATTCCAATGATTTCAACCAGTTTGATATTCATATTCATTTTCCATCAGGCGCTATTCCGAAAGATGGTCCCTCGGCTGGTGTTACGGTTTGTTTGGTAATTGCATCAGTGATGGCGGAACGACCTATACGTAACGATATCGCTGTCACTGGTGAAGTAACGTTGCGCGGCAGAGTTCTTCAGGTGGGCGGAATCAAGGAGAAGATCTCGGCAGCCTATCGGGCTGGAATCAACCATGTCGCATTGCCAAAGGAGAACGAGAGAGATACCAAAGAATTACCAAAGGATATTCTTAGAAAAACAAAGTTCACATACATTGAGAGAGCGGATGAACTTTTTGAGATTTGTCTGCTTGATTTCATGCCTTCATCATTTACCCTCGAGAAAATCTTCGCCGAGGAGATTGAAAAAGCAAAGAAGCACAAACCTCGCACTGTCCGAAAATCCGCAACTAAGAAATCTCAAACCAGCAAGAAAAAGCGATAGATATAACAATCAATCTTTTGGCGCATCTGACCAGTTTTCATTACCACATCCGGTAACCTCATGTGTTCTCAGCTTACGAAGTGAAGAGAATACCCGTAAATCAGCTTGACATCTGCTAATCGCATTGTGTATACTATAAAAGAGGGTAAGTGGTCTTCTAATAATGACCGTAGAACTTCGTAAGTCTTAGAAATCTGATGACTAAAAAGCAAATGTACTGTTTAAATCAGGGATATTTCGTCTCAAGCGTTAGTCAATTTTTCCACCATTTTTTACCAGACCACTTGGATTGGGTATATCAAAATCAACAGATGAGATTTATTAACCTTAGATGCATGGAGGCATACAAATGAAAAAGTGTTTTCTCCTAGGGCTTGTTCTGGTTTTATTGGCAGTAGTGCCTGCTCAGGCAGATTATTATCAGGACGAGAATGATTTTGGGGTAGCGGATACAATTGAGATGGTATTTTCTGTTACACCCGATTATACGACAGGTCAGTATAATGTGCAGATGGATATGTGGGTATTTAATGACTCCAATTCACTTATAGGCGGAACAGTCGGTTTTACATGGGATAATTCAAACTTTCAGATGGACAGCGCAGTAGCATCAGAATTGACTGTGACTGGATTCGATCTGGGGACTTTCCTCTATGAGGATAATGACATTAACATAACCAACGCCAACCAACGCTTTCTCTTTGGGGGTGCTCTAATATTCGGTCCTGGTATCACTGGCGCACCGGAACGCCAACTATGGGCCAGCTACTATTTCACTACTTCAAGTTGGGATGTTTCCGATTCACTCGCGCTGGACACTTTGACCTATTCTTCCGGTACTGTCTATAAGCTTGTAAGCTATGGTAATCTGAATTATCGGCCATATTGGGCAGGACGAGTGGTTTTTCATGATACAGCTTATGCGCCGTCAGCCAATCTGGTACTGTCAACCGACTCATTGCATTTCGATGCGGTCCAGGGAGAACCGAGTCCCGACCCGCAATCGTATACGGTTAGTTCCGATGGGGTACCACTGTATTTCAATCAATATGAGAGTATTTCATGGCTGACTATCAGTCCGAGTTCCGGCTGGACGACGCAGGCTATAAGTGTTCTTCCAAATACGACCGGAATGCCGGTAGGTACTTATCTTGACTCGATTCGCGTTGAATCGGGTGAAGCTGGTAATTCACCTCAATATGTTAAGGTAAGTCTCACAGTAGAAGCACCACCACCGGAGATTGGAGTTTCTCCCACAGTTATGTATTTCAATGCTGTTGCCGGTGGGGATGATCCCAGTGATAAGACGCTAACAATTACAAACGAAGGAGGTCCAACTCTTAACTGGACCGTCTCCAATATTGAAAGCTGGCTTGGTCTGGCGCCTCTCAGCGGCACCGATGAAGGTGATGTAACGGTCTCGGTGAGCATTGCTGGGTTATCCTATGGCGACTATGTGGACACGATTGTGGTCAGTGATCCTAATGCTTCGAACAACCCGGTAAAAGTTCCCGTATTTCTGTCCGTTGGGTCGGACCTGCCTATTATCGAAGTGGATTCGGCGTTTAACTACATTGTCGTACCGACCTCAAAATTGACTGTCGACCCCCGCACAATACTTATTAGAAACGGCGGAGCGGGAACTATGAACTTCTGGCTAGAGGAAAACTCCACGCGCTTGTTGTCAATGACTCCCGATGCTGGTACGGCTCCACAGGAAGTTGAAGTAGCGTTTAAACTCGTTTCGGGGCAGTCGGGCGATGATTTCTTTGATACTCTCTGGGTCTAC
>QNAG01000021.1 GCA_003641415.1 Candidatus Zixiibacteriota bacterium
CCTTGTAGCTTACCTGTTCACTGCCGGCCCTGAACCGCCACCGTGCTGATAACGACAGGCTGAGCCTGATTTAATCGGGATAGGGTCACCGGGCATTAGCCCCGGTGACCCCTCCCACTCTCCACCGAACATTCGAGTTATCTTTTGTAGATCAGGTTGCTTGCGACCTGACGCTCGTATGAACCTGGTCCTTCGACTCCGCTCGGAATTGTAGGGTGGAACCCTTCTTAGCGGTTCCGCCTTCTCAAATTGGCAGAACCACGAAGAGGTTCTGCCCAAAGCTTGCTATCTATAGTCCCATCTATCTACCAATCATGATCACCAACTATGACAGTGTCCACTCCAACTGTATCGCATGGTCCTCCCCAGGTATGATTGCAGACTCCAATCAAGGCCACTATCCACTCGCCGTCAGATATGTCATACAGCGTTGTGGCGATGTTGTAGTAGCACATGCAGTAGCACTCGCTGAGTGAATCGATCTCGGTTACAGTGATGTTGGAACCTTCGATGTTGTAGTCGACATAGAACTCCGGACAGCAGTTGGCATACGCATTCATGTGGTGGATATGCAGGTCGTTGCCTATGACGTCGATGTACATATACGTTGAATCCTCTATAACAAGCGTATCAACGCCCACCGTGTCGCCATAGATGCCTATAAGTGTTACGATGAATTCACATGGTATTCCTATATAGATATCGGGCAGTACAGATTCTAGGTTGAAGTAGCACAAGCAATCGCATAGATCCCCCGTGTCTGTCTCACAGGCGGTGATCTCGTAACCGTTGATATCAAAAGTAACGGCATACTCAAGGCAACACTGGTAATAGGCGTTTATGTGGTGCACATGCAGATCATTTCCAATCAGTTCCACCCACATGTATTCTGTCGAATCTCCGTTGTTTGCGTTTTCATCCAGACATTCCGACGAGAGCGAGAATGGAGCTGACGGCTCATCGGGGCTTTTCATATCGCCACCAAAACAGTCTCCGAATTCCTCCGAGTGACTCCAGTGTGAGCAGTCCAGAGGAGAACCGCCGGTAAACAGAAACGTCACCAGATAGGTAAGATCTGCTACATTGATACCGGGTTGTCCATCCAGATCAGCAACCACCGGATCGGGTGGGGGCGGAAAGCCCTGAAATAAAAATCCGACCAAATAGGTTACATCACTGATATCCGGTCCATTCCCGTTACCATCGACATCACCGCATACAAACTCCTGCGTGTCAGCGACAACAGTAACAATCGCAGCCGTACCCAGACAGATAAGTACAACTGCAACTATCAGAATATTACGAACTGAAGATATAACTCTCTCCCATGGATATTTGTATATTTTTTGCTAAGTTGCTCAACTTGATGTATTCACTGATAGTATAGTGACCGCTTCACTATGTGTCAAGAAGGAATCGCCAGTGTAGTTACACGCGCTGGCTGATTTCACTCTATCCTTCAGTCATCTTTATGATGAGATAACACTTATATCGAAGCAAAGCTCACGTTGGCTCTAAGCAAGATACTTCTCGGTGATGTCCTCGTTGGTTTCGGCATCATAAACCCGGTATTCCTGAACCGATATGGTCGTGTCTCGCACCACGTTGATTTTGAATTTATGAATCTTCATAACGCGAGCGATTCTATTGGCTTCATTATCGATCATCGCTTCTGCTAAGTGTGGACTAACTACCAGATTGAAATTGTGAAATTTCCCTGCCGCCTTAGCCCGCAGGAACCAACGCTCAATCTTGGTCGCCATGGTTTCCTTTGACACAATACGTCCGCGACCGCCACAGGTGGGGCAGGGGTCTGACAGGGCCTGCAAATGCGACGGTCGCACTCGTTCCCGCGTCATCTCTACCAGACCAAATTCAGTCACGGGGTTAATGGCTCCTTTGGCTCGATCAGGTTTAAAGAAACGTTGAAATTCTTCATACAGTTTTCGGCGGTTTTCTCGACTATACATATCGATAAAATCACATACTATCAAACCGCCAATATCTCTAAGGCGGATTTGTCTGGCAATCTCTCTGGCAGCATCGATATTTGTCTTGAAAATCGTTGTTTCCTGATCCTTAGTGCCTACATAACGACCGGTATTGACATCAATAGTAACCATAGCTTCTGTCTGGTCAATGATCAGGTAGGCGCCTTTGTGGATCCATACTTTGTTATCCATCATGCGATCAATTTCAGTCTCCAGATCGTACATATCAAACAGCGGTTGAGTACCCTTATAGAGCTCCACTCGGTCCTTGAGGTGGGGCATTACCTGGCGGGTGAAGCTGATAACTTGTTTATAGTCCGCCTTGTTGTCGATAAATACGCGCTCTATATCATCAGTGAAAACATCGCGTATCATCGATACCACCATGTCAGCTTCCTTGTGGATAAGGGCTGGAGCTGGTGAGCTGTCTGCCTTTTTTTTGAGTTTACTCCATAACTTAAGACCGCGCTTGATATCAGCTCGGAGCTCACGTTCCTGCTTTCCTTCAGCTTCGGTGCGGATAATAAGGCCAAAACCTTCCGGTCGAACCGGAGCCGCCACTTTTTTGAGCCGACGCCGTTCAGACCAGTTTGTAATCTTCTTTGACATCCTGATATGGTCGTCGTCCGGCACCAGGACAGTGTAACGTCCGGGGATGGATATTTCCGAGGAGATTCGAGGTCCTTTGGTGGAAATCGGCTCTTTAATGACCTGAACCAGGATTTCCTGGTTTTTCTTCAGGACAGCCTCAATCTTCTCTCGACGTCGTTTGCGGATTATCTCTGCCGGTGCTTCTTCTTCGCTATCATGGTCGTATGATGCTGCATAATCTTTCCCGATGTCTGAAGAGTGCAGATAGGCTGCACGGGGCAAACCAATATCCACAAACGCTGCTTGCATTCCCGGTAAGACCGTTCTGATTATACCCTTGTATATATCGCCAACCATACGATCGCTGTCAGGGCGTTCAACTTGCAACTCGACAAGAAGGTCGTCCTCAAGAATAGCGACTCGTCGCTCATACTCTGTCGAGTTTATTAAAATTTCTTTTTTCATAGTTCTTTCTTGGTTTATTTCGGTATTTCACCGAACCATTCCCCTTTCATGGGACGGTAACCGTTAATGAACGAGCTGCCGTCTATCACATTTTTACCCTGCGGCATAATTTTTGATACTTCAATCACTGATCCAGCGCACTGGATCAGCAGTTTCTTCTTGTGTGGAATAATCGTCCCTGGCCGCGCAGGAGACTTCGTCCCTTCAACACTATCTTCATCAACGAATGAACAGCCCAAAATCTTTACTCGTTTGCCTCGGAAGAATGTATAGGCTCCCGGTACTGATGATAACCCGCGCACAAAGTTGACTACATTTCGTGCCGGGAATCCAAAATCAATCATGGCATTTTCGGACGTAATCTTCGGAGCCGGGCTGGACAAAGAGTGATCCTGAACTAATGGCTCAAAGTCTTTGTCTTCCAGACGTTCCAGTGTCTTCAACAGAAATGGCCCACATCTTTCAGACATCCGTGCGTACAGTGAATCAAAGGTATCATTTTTATCAATTGTTATCTTTTCCTGCAGAATGATGTTGCCGGTATCCACTTTTTCATTCAGAATAAAGCTAGTCAAGCCGGTTTCTTTTTCTCCGTTTATTAACGCCCAGTTGATCGGAGCTGCACCCCGGTATTTGGGCAAAAGGGAACCATGGACATTGATCGAACCCAATCGTGGCAGAGTAAACAGCTTACGAGGGAGAATCTTAAACGCCACAACCACGAACAGGTCCGGTTCCAACTCCTTAAGGAGGTAAAACAACTTTTTATCCTTGAGCGATCGCGGTTTGAATACCATCAGACCACGATCAAGCGCTTCCTGGCATACAGGGGTAGGACAAGTCTTACTGCCGCGCGGTAATGGTTCATCAGGACCTGTCACAATTGCCAGAAGCTCATGATGACTTTCTGCCAAACAGGCCAGAGGTTTACAGGCAAACCTCGCCGTGCCCATGAAAACAAGCTTCATCGAGTATGTTTACTGCGGTGATGAGCATCCGTCAATGAACGGAAACAGCCAATGCGGGAATGAGAAGCGATCCTCAGGAAACTACTTTTAACTTTCTCAGACGGCCCCTTAACATCGTCCGAGCAAAGGACGACATGCGATCGATGAATAGCACTCCCTCAAGGTGGTCATACTCGTGCAGTATGGCTCTGGCTGTCATGCCATCGGCAGCCAGCTCAAACTGGTTGCCCTTGAGATCCGTTGCCCGAACTTTCACTTTTGCGGGTCGGTAAATCTTTTGGTACAATCCCGGAAAAGATAAGCATCCTTCTTCAATCTCAGCCTCTTCTTCGCTGGTTTCCATAATCTCCGGGTTAATAAAGACTTTGAGGGAAGCGGTGATGTCGATCGCTGACAAATCCAGTATAAAAACACGCTTCAATTCACTGATCTGAGGCGCAGCCAGCCCCAGACCTCGAGCTTTTTTCAGAGTGTCGGTCAAGTCCGACACCAGATCTTTGATCTCCTGGTTGATCTCTTCAACCGGATCGCAGACTTTCCGCAATACCTGGTTGCCGTAGATGACGATTGGTCGCTCAGCCACAGTAACTCCTTACACTACTTTAGTTGTCGACCTTGGCGGCTATTGATGATTTCAGAAACTCAAATTTGGTTTCACCGATTTTAATCACGACTCGGCCTCGTTCTTCATCTATAGCGAAAATAATCCCAAACATACCGCCACTGGTTACAACCTTGTCACCTTTCTTTAACTGTTGCAGTAGGTTTTCGTGTTCCTTCTGCTTCTTTCTCTGTGGGCGGATCAACAACAAGTACATAAGGACAAATATCAGTCCAAACCATACCAGCGTAAACATCCCACCGCCGCCGGCGCCTTCCGCGCCTGTCATAAGTATTGGCCAGTTCATTATTGGCATTTCTCCTGTTATTATCGGCTGGCTGCTCAAAAACTGAACAGCTGTTAATAAATTACATTACAAAAATATAATTGATCGAAACCTCTCTGCCAACATATATTTCAGTATTGATTTTTGTTGTAGTGTCAGGAAAGCGATGGGTAGTACAAGGATTGGCACTTGTTACATTGCAGAGTCGACCTTATTATGTATTTCACCATGGCAAATATGTTTCGAACATCCGGTAGTTTTTCACGCCTAATCGAACATTACCCTCTGGCAACAGTAATGACAGTGGCTATTGCACTACGCATAGTAGCGGTGTTCTTCTCAAAGGGATATATGTACACCGACGATCACTATGAAACCGTAAGTGTTGCATACCGCTGGCTCCAGTATGGACTATGGTCGCCGGAGGGTTTCCTGACATGGGGATCCAGAACTGATCCCGGTACCATTGCCCGTTGCCCTCTTTATACGCTGTTCCTATATGGAATAATGAAAGTCCAATTTATGTTTGGTGTAAAATCTCTTGACCATTTGATGTATGGTATACGGGCTGTTCACGGATTATTATCACTGATTTCCGTCTACGCAATTTTCAAAACGGTGATGTTAATTACCAACTCGAGAAAGTGGGCAGTGATTGGTGGCCTGATGCTGGCTGCTCATTTCGCTGTACCAGCGCTTTCGGTCCGTACGCTGATAGAATTTGTCAGCTCTCATTTCTGGCTGTTCGCACTTTTCCTTATCTACCGATACGAACATGAAGAAAACTCGTGCCCTTGGAACTTACTATTCTGGGCAGGAGTGCTTTCCGGGCTATCCTGGATGATTCGATTCCAAATCGTTTTTGCCGTTATTACTGTGCCGATAGTCTTTCTATGGCAGTATAAACGAGTACGAGAAGCTCTGTGGTTCTCGGCTGGGGCGTTAACAATGGTGGTTATATCCGGATTTCTTGATTATGTTGTACTGGGGTCGTTCCTATCGTCAACTCTGAAATATCTGGGGATGGCTCTGGATAAGCCTGTCGCTGTTGTGAAAGAACCCGTGTGGGTTTATGTGGTGGTTATAGTTTCTTTCTTCATTCCGCCACTGTCAGTATTTGTCTTCTCGTTAGCTGCGCTCAGGAACTTTTGGAAACGACACCGCGTGTTGGTGTTTAGTTCCCTAGTGTTCATCATTGTTCACACCGCTATCAACAATCGACAGGAACGGTTCATGATGCCCATTATACCGGCTCTTATGTTGATTACGGTACTTGTTATCTGGCAACAGCTTCACCACAATGGCTATCTCTCACGACATAGGAAGCTTTTCAACTCAATGGCTACATTTTCGATTGGACTCAATTTAGTCCTTCTACCAACCTTCTCAACGCACTACGGACGCAAGGGTATGGTAGAGCCTCAGGTATTAGTGGAAAGACTTCCCGGTAAAGCTTCCATTATGTTTGTCTCCCCAGAAAAGAAACGTGAGTTATATCCAAATGATTACGGTGGTTTTGGTGGGTTCAATCGAACTTACCTGCACAATTGGACAGATCTAAAAAACTATCAGGATGCTGGGCCAGCACATAAACTGTATGAATACTATGTTCTTTATCCAAATGATACTGCCGATGTTTCGCGATACGTTGATTCGCTGGAGAAGTATATCAGCCCGATTGAAGAACTCTACCATGTCGGGCCATCAACTATTGATCTGATGTTACATATCCTGAACCCACGACATAATCCAAGCAATGACGCCTGGGTGTATCGTCTGTCTGAATAGCGGATCGATTGAATTAAATTCTCAGTGGGAATATCTCGCTAATTATTCCATTACCTATCACATCCTTTCGTAACTTATTGTTATACAATACAATAAAACTATATTTGTGTCTGTTTTTTGTTGCCTAAATAAAGAGAATTTGGTAACTTAAGTGCTTAAAAAGTGATAGGTTTTAGTTTGTAAAATAAAGGAATCGATCCTCAACTATGGAACTCGAACGACAGAAAATAGAGAATATCTCCCTCGAAGAGGAAATGAAAAGCTCCTACATGGATTACTCCATGTCGGTGATAACCAACCGTGCCCTTCCCGATATCCGAGACGGTCTCAAACCGTCCAACCGCCGCATCCTAGTGGCGATGAACGACCTCGGTCTCAATCCGGGTAAGCCCCATCGCAAATGTGCCAAGATTGCCGGTGATACCTCCGGTAACTACCACCCCCACGGCGAGCAGGTAGTCTATCCTACGTTGGTACGAATGGCTCAGGATTTCAATATGCGCTATCCTTTAGTCGAAGGTCAGGGCAACTTCGGCTCAGTCGATGGTGACGGTGCGGCAGCTATGCGTTACACCGAGGCGCGGTTAACGCCAATTGCAGTTGAGATGCTTGACGATCTCAAAAAAGAGACCGTCGATTTTATCGATAACTATGATGCCACCCGCAAGGAACCAACCGTTCTGCCCGGCAAGTTCCCCAATCTGTTGTGCAACGGCACCACTGGGATTGCAGTTGGTATGGCTACCAATACCCCCACACATAATTTGCGTGAGATAGCCTCAGCTGTGGTCAGGGTGATCGATGACCCGGAATGTACCAATGAAGATTTGAATGAATTGGTCCCCGGTCCGGATTTTCCTACCGGTGGAATCATCAATGGTCGTGCTGGAATTCATCAGGCGTACACCACTGGTAAGGGACACATTTTTGTTCGCGCACGGGCGGTTGTTGAACGCATGAAAAGCGGCAAAGAAGCTATCATTGTTAACGAGATACCATATCAGGTCAACAAATCAAACCTGCTGGAGAAAATCGCCGAGCTGGTCCGTGACAGAAGGATCGAAGGTATCTCCGATCTGCGCGACGAATCCGACCGGGACGGCATGCGTATTGTGATTGAGTTGAAACGTGATGTCCAAGTCGAGGTAGTACTCAATTTGCTCTATACCCACACAACTATGCAGACTACTTTCTCGGTTAATATGCTTGGGCTGGACCATGGCATTCCGAAGTTAATGACCCTGAAGCAACTTGTTGATTTATTCGTTGAACACCGCCACGAAGTCGTCGTGCGCCGCACTAAGTACGACCTGCGCAAGGCGGAAGAACGAGCGCATATTCTCGAAGGCTACCGCATTGCGCTGGATAATATTGATGCCATCATCCAGTTGATAAAGAAATCCAAGGACACACCTACAGCTCATGCTGGTTTGATGAAAAAGTTCAAACTCTCCGACTTGCAAGCGACCGCCATCCTGGAGATGCGTCTGCAACGCCTGACCGGACTGGAGCGTAAGAAGATCGAGGAGGAATACCGCGAACTTATCAAGAAGATCAGTGCGTTTAAGGCGATTCTCGATTCCAGAGCGCTACGGATGCAAATCATCAAGGATGAAACCACTGCTATCGCCGACAAGTTTGGTGACGATCGCCGGACAGAGATTCAGGACGCCGCCGATGATTTAACGGTCGAGGATCTCATCGCCGAGGAGGAGATGGTCATTACTATTTCCCACCTTGGTTATGTCAAACGTTTGTCGGTGACCGCCTACCGTCGCCAGCAGCGTGGCGGCATGGGTGTCAAGGGTATCCAGACCAAAGAGGATGATTTCGCCGAACATCTGTTCATCGCTTCCACGCATGACTATATTTTGTTCTTCTCCAGCAAGGGACGTTGTTATTGGGTGAAGGTCCACACTATACCGACCGGCGGCAAATTGGCCAAGGGCAAACCTATCGTTAACTTGTGTAAGATGGAACGCGGTGAGACAGTTACTGCTTTCTGCAAAGTACGCGATTTCTCACCGGATAATTACGTTGTCATGGCAACCCGCAACGGTATTATTAAGAAAGTACAGCTTGATGTCTTCTCGCATCCGCGCCAGGTTGGCGTCATTGCTATGAATATCCCAAAAGATGACGAACTTATCGAAGCGACTCTCACCGATGGCTCCTACGAAATCGTTCTGGCTACCCGCCTGGGGATGGCTATCCGGTTCCCCGAGGAGAAAGTCCGCGCTATGGGACGCACCGCCTATGGCGTCAAAGGGATTAACCTTGGCAAGAAGGATTACGTGATCGGCATGGTAGTGATCAAGCGCGACAGCAGCCTGCTGGTGGTGACCGAGAACGGCTATGGCAAACGGACTTCGATTGATGATTACCGCATCACCAACCGGGGTGGAAAAGGGGTTATCAATATCAAGACCTCCGAGCGCAACGGCGAGGTGGTAGCGATCAAGGAAGTGCTTAACGATGACGAGTTGATCCTGATTACCAAGCATGGTATTGCCAATCGTCAGGCAGTCAAACAGATTACCGTCATCGGTCGCAATACCCAGGGCGTGCGTTTGATAACGCTCAGAGATGACGACTTGGTCACAGATGTAGCCAGAGTTGCAAGGGAGGAGTAGGGGGGGCACAAAGCAAGGAGGCCACTCGGCTGGAATATGTGAAAGATCGTGTTTCGGTTGACACATACATGTAAGGAGTCTGTACATGGTAAATGATCGTGAAAACACCTTTGTGAATCTATTGAAGCAGTACACCGAGACGGAAAGCACCTTGAAACATTCCAAGCCGAAGATAGACGATATCAGGAAAGCAGGCATATATGATGCTGTCACTGAAGTCTATAAGAAACTTGGTGGTATACTTGATTTGTTTCCTTGCAATGTAGGCAAATACGATTTGTCTTTTGACAATCATATTGTCGAATTGGACGAAGAAGCTCACTTCAACCGATACCGCATTGTTACTTTAGACTCGAGTATCTATGCACAGAACAAGTTTTTTTCAGCAGAGACTTACAAACTCTATTGCAAGGATCATGAGGACTTTGCTATTCGACACAGAAGTGGAGGAGGATTCTGGACAAACTCTTCTACAGAAAAGCAGTTTGGCAAAGCTAGTAAGAGCCGTGACTTCTCAAGAAATGGCTCACCTCGGTGGAAACAAAGAGCGTTCTACGATTTCCTCAAAGATTTGGTTCCAACTCTTTACGACATTCCACTGATTAGAATATCTATTTATGATGAATTTGAGTCTAATGATGGCATACGCATATCCGTCAATGACATACTGAATAATGCCGACGAAGAGCGTTTCAATCTGATATATGATGAAATGAATAAGAGATTATGTTAGCTGCGTAGAGGTGGGTATTCGATCCTCATGAGGAGAACAATGGCAGGTTTGAGGATCGCCCCCCTAAAACTTCCGTGTAAACCCTATCGAAGGCAAGATGCCGGTGTCATAGATGTAACCGTCCATAGTGTTGATAATCGGATTGGCGCGGTTGGAGACATTCGCCACCGACAAATACAACTCCGACTTGCCAAAGTCTAGCCCGAGGTGCAGATTCAAGACGACGTTCATCGGAAAACGTGAGCTGTTCTCCGCGCGCAGGGCGTTCTCATAATACTCGGTACTATAACGATTCGATCCGTAGGCATCGACTGAGGCAGGGGCCGGGGTGTAGGCATAACCGGAGCGGATACCAATATCAGCGCCGACCGTCAGAACCTTGCTTAACTTATATGATCCCCTTGTGAAAAATCTGTGTGGCGCATTCAGTTCGTAGGGCGCTTCAATACCAGAGGTTTGTTTGGTAGCGTGAGTGTAGCCGTAGAAAGAATAAAGGCTCAGCTTCCCAGCCATCAAACCGTTTAGCTCCAGCGAGAGATCGCCGCCATAGAAATTGATGCGGCCAATGGAATGCACAGCGATGAAGCCGTCATTGACAGTTTTATCAGCATTTACATAATCGAAGTCGGGAGATACAACCGGAAGATGATCCATTCTCTTGCCGAATAAACCCGCTTTGAATGAACCCTGCTTGAAGGTTACAGAGATCAACTGCGTTTCGATCGGGTCTATCTGTTCAGGATTATCGCGAATTAGAACCTGGTATGGCTCGAGTATCTTAGCCATAGGCGTCTCCGCAAAAGTGCCAAAAAACAGGCTTAGCCTGCTGTTCTCTCCTGTTTGAAGGGTTATCTTTTGCCGCACCAAACTTGCGTTTTTCTGATTCAGATTCGAGAACCGTTCCACCCGAAAGCCACTTTCCATCTGTGCCGGACCGAGGGTGTATACCAACGAAGCATAGGCGTTACCGTTAAGTTCAGTATGACTGTCGTCAAATTTGCCATAGAGTTTGTTCAACTCGGACTGGTATAGATACGGGTTGTCGCTGTTAGCATCGGGAGGAAGGAAGTTCCAGTTTTTATGAGAAAGCTTGACTTCAGAGCGCGATATGTAATCAATCTGACTGCCGAGCGAAAACTGTGTCTCGCCGAATATCTTGTTGACCTCTATGGACCCGAGGTTATTGCGATGTCGGGCGGTCAGGTTCAGTTTGGTACCGACGTTTTCTGTAGTCGGTAAGGCGGAGTACTCCTCGAAACTGGTACGAATTGCCCCTCGAATTCTAAGCAGCAAATTGCCAGACATAATATCGTACCGGGCACCGATGTAATGTTTGTCGGTATGTAAATATGTGTCGATGCTGTTTACATGTTCGGCGGAAGCTTCGGTGTTATAGGCTAAAAAATCACGCACATGGTATTGATCGATAATCAAATTGTGACCGGGGTGAATTTTCAGTCCGGAAGAAATAAAGACATCCTGAAAGTTGGTGGGCGGGATTGTCCGCCGATCATAACGAGTGTCAACATAGCGAACAAGTTTATCGAGGACCGACTTTCTGAGCGATCCCAGAACGAAGAAACGGTCTGTTCCCAATGACCAGGAACCGGTGGCGTCAATCGCGGACAGTTCCACTTCACCACGTAGATGTCTCTCAAAAGGAGACCCTGTCGCAAACTGCACAGTGCTTGGCAGACCATAAGCAGCCGGTGTGCCCTGGGCGTGGAGTTTAAGCTCTTTTACTACCGGTGCAGGAATAATCGAGAATGAACTGAAATGATTTGGGTTGGCGCCGATTTCAATCCCGTTTATATAGTAGTTAGGCGAGGTACCGTTGACGCGCAACTTGGATGAATGCTGCGAGCCCTCACGTATTACTTGTGGTTTCTGAATTGCCGCCACCGGGTTAGTGGCTACCAGTGATTTCCTTGCACCCTCCTCGAGCTGATGTCGCTTCAGAACCGAACCGGTCTGTTTGGTCGTTCTTTCCGGTGAAACAGTGATACCCGCCATAGCAACTTCCCGCTGTGTCAGCGAGAAATCCACATACAGCGTGTCTGCTCGCAAGCAGTATCTTTTCAACTTTTCATCGAAGCCAATCGCAGAAGCTTTCAAGGACACCGAATCCAAAGAGTAGTTACTTAGTTTAATCATGAAAAAACCATTGGTATCAGTAGCTGCTCCAGTGATCGCCTGACTATCAGTCAGCACTACTACTGAAGCGCCCACTATTGCTGTACCGTCGGCGGATATAACCTGTCCTGTGAGATACTGAATTGCAGCTTGGCTGGAGGTAATTTCAGCAAACATGATCACCAGCGTAAGAATTAATGATCTGGCAAGACTCCATTTGAAAGGAATTGGTCTCATTATCAATCATTAAGTTCAAACCGTGTGCCTATTCACCGGCAATATCATATCAACGCTATCTCGTTGGAGAGAAACCACTTATTGAGTATGCAGCGATTTGCGAAGGGTGCGGAAATACACATGATATGCATGGGATATCACAAAAACTGACGCGAGCAACCTCATCAATTTGCCATTTTCTTGTTGGGTTCTATATCCCAGCCATGCATTATTTGGGTGACTTTTATATTTTAGATATAGTACTCGTTTTTCTGGATTGACAATATGTTTTTGGATTATGAAAAACTGGATGGATTCCTTGAGAGGTATTTCGGCTCGGTTGAGGACCGAGAAGCAAGGTTGGTAGGTGTTGACCGATCCCTCGACTCCGGTTACTTCGATATAGTCCGCTTTTTTGGTGACAACAAAATCAATCCGGAAGAAGTGGAGATTCGGTATCTGTCGGGACAATATAAACTGTCAGATTCACGGATTCGTAAATATGCCGCCAGAATTGAACTTCTGTTAAGGCAACAGGAACGGCTTTATGATGGACCGAAAGTGATGCGATTAGCATCAGCCAATCTGAGCAAACCTCCTTATTCCCTTTCAGTTCAGGTTTGTGACTACGGTACTTTTGCCGGCTGCTGCTTTGCACTTGATCAGCCAGACCCATTATTTGACAGATATGGTGGAACTCTTCGAGAATACTACAAGAAAAAGGTCCCGCTCTCGGCTCTGGAGTCTCATCCCTTGGCTCTCTGTTTAGGAATTTGTGGGATGGTTGTTACCGAGGAGCAAAGCTCTAATTGTAAGGGATCACAAGTACAGCGACACTTACTGCTGATGCATCGATCAGAGAACCTGGCTTCATTAGAAAACAGTGTTGGGCCATCTGCAGCCGGATCGGTTGATTTTTCGACTTCCTGTCGGAATCTCTCAGAGCTATCAAAATGGAGTCTGTCACAGGAAATTAGAGAAGAACTTGGGTTGCAAGAGCATGAATTTACAATCAAGTTGTTGGCCTATGCCCGTGAGATATTCAGAGGGGAGAGACCTCAATTGTTTTGTCTTATTCGCACCTCGCTGTCAATGAAAGAGCTTTCTTTCAGGTTGCAATCTTTGCGGCACAATGCAGAATTTGATTCGTTTGAATTTATTGAAATGTCTGATAACTTGATTGACTCCTTGTACAAGGTGCGGGCTAACTATGAAGCCGCGATGAATTGTCTGCTGTTGGAAGAGTTTTTTTCTGAAAGTTAAGTGGTTCTTAGTTCGAGGTTAAACCAGACACCACCATAGATCATAGCCATAATACCCTTACAGTCGGCTGGCCAGTGAGAACCAACCATGAACAGATAACATAGCAAGGTGAGACCAAAGAACAGTTTTACCAATCCAGCGTGAAACCCCTGTGATAACAGAC
The DNA here is from genome assembly GCA_003641415.1 of Candidatus Zixiibacteriota bacterium. Lineage (GTDB taxonomy): Bacteria > Zixibacteria > MSB-5A5 > GN15 > FEB-12 > B120-G9. The sequence continues at coordinate 13,832 of QNAG01000021.1, forward strand.
TGAATATGCCTAACAGGATAAATAGAACAATCAACGCTGGGGCAAAAATCAGTGCCAGCCATATCCATAAAGTTAGTTCAGATGCAAGACTGCCGAAAGAACTCTGAGCCGACATCTCAAGCAACAAGTACAGATGTGAAGAAAAGAAAAACACCGACAGAGCCAGAAAAAGAAACCCTTCAAGTAGTTGGTCTCTGAGGTCCCGAAGACCCATCATTGCGAAAAACAAGGCCAACCCCAGAAAGCCGGTAAGCATTGGATACCAGTTGGTTTTGAAAATGTCAGTCAGTAATATTTCCATAATCTATAATCTTCCTCAAATTTATAGAAGAAATAACCATGCCGGATGAGTAGGGTCTTTCCTGTTTAAGCGTAACCAATTGATAGGTAAGCACGTCCATCGGGGAAGGGTCGGAGGATAAGGATATTACTATGATTGCCAAACGAAATAATCTGCACTGGAATGCAAAAAAAACCCGCTGGTATAACAGCGGGTTAGAAAAATTATAGACATCGGAGTTTTACACATCAAGCTCATCAGGATCAGTACTGGGGCGCGTAAGTTCTTCCTTGGTTTCAACTATTTCCTCGGGGCGACGATTTTTGAGTTTCCCTTTGTGCTTTTTCAGTTGACCTATCGCTTTGTCGACCGCTACTGCAATCGAACTGTACATATCATCGGTTTCTCCTGATCCGCTGATAGTGTTGTTGTAAACATTAACTTTTAATTCGGCAATTCTTCGGTGTCGTTCAGTGTCGAGAACGAGTTCTGCGGAAACAATGTTCTCGAAATACCTTGTCAACCGATCCATCTCCTCCTCGGCTTTTGTTTTCATCTCAGGAGAGATGTCAAAATGACGGGCAGTTATCTTTTTCTGCATGGTGAATATCTCCTTTCCATGCGTAACTTAGGGGGCTGTCCTAAAAACCTGTCCTTGGTTATAACATCTGGTACAAATCTACAAATGTCCACCAATGTAATCCGGATAATCAAGTCCTCCTACCACTCTCTAACAAAATAACCCATTTCCCCCAGATAATCGAGTACTTTTTTCGATAGGAACCAATTTGTGCCAACGATTTTGAACTCCATTATAGTTTTGTCTGATTGGGTAGATGGTCATGGGATACAAGCCAACCACCTATGATAGTTTGGAAAGGCGTTTTTCGAGGCAGCCTTGAGAAGATTGCTTTTATTGAAGTCATTTCCTAGTATAAGATATTGATCCATGCTGTGTTGCCTTCCAATGGTTACAGCTTTAGATAATGCTTCGAGCTGATCCGTATTTGTCTCACTATTTACGTTACTTTTTTGCGAAGCCGCGCTGCCCGGATATTTAGCTCCTCTCTATACTTGGTCACAGTACGGCGAGCCAATTTGATCCCCTCTTCATTGAGCCTCTTGTATATTTCCTGGTCAGAATACGGTTTCTCTGGTGGTTCTTCGGCGATGATATCCTCTATCCGCTGTTTCACGGAGTGCTTTGAAATATCTCTACCTTCACTACGAGCAATACCCGAATTGAAAAAATACTTGATTTCGTAGACCCCTAGTGGAGTCTGCACATACTTGCTATTGGATACACGACTGATAGTGGCAACATTCATATCCACCACACGTGCAATTTCTTCCATTATAAGCGGTTTTAGAAAGGCTGGGCCTTTATCAAAGAATTCCCTTTGCTTGTCAATGATAGCTTCCATCACCCTGATCATGGTAGTACGCCGCTGATTGATGCTGTTTAGAAGCCACCGTGCCTGTTCTAATTTCTGGCGTATGTATTTTTTCGTATCCTGTGATGACTTGCTCCCGCGTTTCATTAGATTGCGATACCCAGAGTTTATTCGCAGATGGGGTATATAGCGGTCGTTGTGCATTACGATGTAATCGTTTCCATATCTCTCGACGATAAGGTCTGGAATTACCGCCATAGCAGCAGCGTCAAACCGACCCTGAACCGGTTTCGGGGAAAGAGATCGGATTACTTTCATCGCTTGCTCTGCCTTTGTTGCAGTAACCCCCATCATTTTCGAAATCTGAAGGATGGACTTTCTATCCAAATCACGGATATGTTCATCTACAATTCGATAGGGCAAACTGCCTTCGTAGCCTTTTTCTTTTAGCTGGATAAGGAGTGATTCGCGCAGATCTCGAGCTCCAACTCCGGTTGGATCGAATTTTTGTATCATCTCCAGCACTGATTCAACCCTGATGATATCAACTTCTAATTCCTCAGCCATCTCTGGAACGCTTATTGCAAGGTATCCATCAGGGGAAATATTACCAATTATGTATTCGCCGATTAAATGTTCTTCAGGGGACAGTTTGAGAAAGGAGAGCTGCTCTAGAAGATGATCATACAGGTTAGATTTATGCGAAGCCGTTCCTTCAAATCGTTCCTCGATAGGTTCTCTTTGTTCGTGTACTTTGTAGCCTTCTTCATCTTCAAATAGGTACTCATCCCAGTCTACGGATTCGGAGGTATCACCCTCGGACTCAGCGATCTCAACCTCAGCTGCATTATCCTCGGCCTGATCCTGATCTATCTCGAGTTCTTCTATTTCCTCAAGCAGCGGATTTGTGGCCAACTCATGACGAATAGTCTGTTCCAGTTTGAGCGCAGGCATCTGAAGCATCTTCAGCGATTGAATAAGCTGAGGGGCTAACGTTTGCTGGAGTTTAAACTGTAGTCCAAGACCTAACTTCATTTTTCAACCTGTTATCTGATAACCAATATTGTTGCTCTATATAAAAAATGTCTCTTTATATAAGAAGTGTCGGTACGAGTTGCCTTTCCTATTATACCATCAAATAAGTTCGTTCACTATTTGTACACGGTTCGGTCCAGTTTAGTTGAGTCGGAATTTCTCGCCTAAGTATATCTTCCTTGCCTCGGGATCATTTGCCAGGAACTCAGAGGTGCCGGCTTTAAGTATTTTACCATCGCACATTATGTATGCCCGGTTACAGATAGATAAGGTTTCTCGAACGTTATGGTCTGTAATCAGGACCCCAAGTCCCTTTTCTACCAGACGACTAATGATCTTCTGTATATCTTCAACAGCAATAGGATCGATACCAGCAAATGGCTCATCCAGCAACATGAACTGCGGATTAGTCACAAGAGCTCTTGTTATCTCTACTCTGCGACGTTCTCCTCCGGAGAGAGTGTAGGCCTTGTGTTTGCGAAGGTGAACGATATCAAGTTCCTCCAGGAGTTCCTCAAGGCGTACTTTGCGTTCTTTACGGGTGAGCTTCTGAAACTGCAGTATCGATGTAAGATTTTCTTCAACGGTCATTTTGCGAAAAACCGATGCTTCCTGTGACAGATAGCCAATCCCCAGTCTGGCTCGCCGATACATGGGCAGGCGGCTTATATTCCGCCCGTCCAAGAATACCTTGCCACCATCGGGTCTGATGAATCCGATTATCATGTAGAAAGTGGTTGTTTTACCAGCCCCGTTGGGTCCCAGTAAACCTACCACCTCACCGGGATTAATCTTTATAGAAACCCCGTTGACTACGGTTCTCTTACGATAGTGTTTGCAGAGTTCCTCTGACTCAAGAACTGCCATACCATAATATACATTCGACACGCATTGAATCCAGCACAAAAATTGCTGGGTGGTATAAAGTACTCCATTAAGCGAAGGGTTTATTGCTGACTAATTGTTTATTCTCAAAAATGTTTATCCCTCGGGGTGTTTTTGTGAAATGATGGGCAATTACAGGAAAGCTATAGGCTACTCGGAATCGTAGGAGATAAGACAGTTAACATCGTAGCCGGTCATTTTCTCTCGCCATGGCAGAAAGCTGAGGTCAATAACGGCTGATACCCCAACCACTTTTCCGCCCAGTTTTTCAATAAGAGAACAAGCCGCTTTTAGAGTGCCACCAGTGGCTATAAGGTCGTCGACAACCACCACCCTTTCTTCTTTGCGGATGGCGTCTGAGTGTAACTCTAGGCTGTCTGTTCCATATTCCAGTGCATATTCTACGGAAATTGTCTTGGATGGCAGTTTCCCCGGTTTTCGGGCTGTCACTACCCCAATATCCAAACGGTCAGCCAGTGCCGCCCCAAACAGGAATCCTCGGGATTCGATAGCCACAATGGTTTCCGGTTGACGGGATTGTACATATTTCTCCATCTGGTCCAGAGCCAGTTTGAAACCCTCGGCATTTTGCAACAGGGTAGTAATGTCATAAAAACAAATCCCGGGCTTGGGAAAATCCGGTATACTTCGCATGTATTTCTTAAGTTCAGACATATTAAATCCACAATATCTTAGAAGGTGACCTTAAAATCGGAAAATTGACCACTTATTTTAAGCCATTTGATTGTGACATTATTAATAACAGCACTACTCGGTCCTGCCTTCAGTTCAGCGATAAGAGACTCAATCGCCCCGCGATCTCCCTCAGCCAAAACTGACACCGAACTGTCAGGGTTGTTTTTCACCCAGCCTTTAAGACCCAGATTGCGTGCTCGATTAAGGCAGAAATAACGATACCCCACTCCCTGTACAAAACCCTCAATTTTCAACTCAGCTCCGACTGAACTCATTTTGTTTCTGTGACCAATTCCATAACTAAATGAGCTGCTTCCTCTGGACTTTCGACATGGTGGATTTCATCGCCAAGTTTCCATGCCGAAACGGATACAAGCGGCTTTCCAGCCTGAAGGGCGAAGGCCATTTCAGAAAGGGTCCCATATTTCCCGGGCAGAGCCACAACTGCATCAGAGGTAC
>QNAG01000022.1 GCA_003641415.1 Candidatus Zixiibacteriota bacterium
ATACTGTTGAATAACGGCGACGGAACCTTTCAAACCGCGGTTAACTATGATGTTGGAGATTATCCTACCTCTGTTTTCTCGATTGATCTTGACGGTGATGGTGACAATGACTTGGCGGTAGTGAACGCTAGCTCTGACAATATCTCAATACTGTTGAATAACACGCAGTAATTGTGTGAGAAATTAGTCCAAGGGCAGATTTGTCTTCAAACCTGCCATTTATCCTCAAAACCCTGATCTTAGCTACACTAAAAATAGGGTTTTTTTATTGACCGGTACTTTGTAAGAGTTTAGATTAACACTAGTTAAAATGGAGTAGTAAATGTTGTTTATCGGAAGGGTATAAAAGGTATGAGAAAACTTGGCTTGTTGCTGATGCTTGGCCTTCTGCTGGCTGCTGTTGTGAGCATGTCATGTGGTGGGCAAAAGGAAATTGCAGAGGAGATTCCGGTTGAGCCTGCACCGGTAATTGTTGAGGATACGACTCCACCGCCGCCACCTCCTCCGCCACCTCCACCGCCAACACTTAAGGAATCACAGTTTGTTACGGTCTATTTCGACTTTGACAAATATAACCTTCGTTCTGATGCCAAAAGCGCTCTGGATGCCAATTACAACCTTCTAATGGAATTTCCCTCGGCTGTGGTCAAAATCGAAGGTCACTGTGATGAACGTGGTACGGTTGAATACAACCTGTCATTGGGAGAGAAGCGGGCCAAATCCGCTATGGACTATCTGATAGGTCTGGGTATCGCGCCGGAACGTATCTCGATTATCAGCTATGGTAAAGAACGTCCGGTAAACCCGGGTCACAACGAAAATGCCTGGAACATGAACCGGCGCTGCGAATTCCGCGTTATTGCGCAGTAGCAGAATTGACGGGTAATGAATATGCTGACCCGTGATAAAATATCAGTAACCGCCATCCTGTTGATGGCGGTTCTGTTTCTGGGAACCATACTTTCCGGTTGTGCCACTCCGCGCCACATTGAAGAACTGCGAGCGGAGATAAAAGTAGTCCAACGGCAGAATCAACAAACAGCCACCACGTTAACTAGTCTGGACACATTGGTGGTTCAGGAATCGGATAACAACCGGAAGCTGCGAGCCGATGTATCATTGACGGTTGACCAGCTCGAAGAACAGATAGCCACCTTGCAGGAAAGCTATCAGGATATGCTGCAAAAGATTGATGCTATTTATCGTGCTGTTCATGAGCGCCACGTTCTGTATGGATCACCGGGATCCCAGCAGGAACCCTCTATACAGACACCCACAGAACCACCGGAAGCTCCGGGGGTTTCTTCAATAGACTGCTCAGCTTCCTATGACGATGCCTTTATTATGGTACGTCAAGGCGAATACGAGAAAGCTATTGAAGCATTCCAGACCTTTATTCAAAACTGCGAGAAGCATGAACTGGTAGAGAATGCCCACTACTGGATCGGCGAGTCGTATTATTCGCTGGAACGGTTCGATGATGCTGTGGGAGAGTTTGAGTTCCTGCTCAAGACATATAAAAGTTCGGTTAATGCCAGCCGTGCCTTGTATAAACTGGGTCGTTCCAAGCAGGAGTTGGGCAAAAAAGCTGAAGCAAAAGCGGCTTTTAAGAAACTAATTGAGGAGCATGACGGCACACTGGAAGCCGAACAGGCCAGAGAACGACTCAAAGAACTCAAATGAGATGGTACTGCCGGAAATAAAACTGCAGATTTCAGCCCCGACCGAACCACTGGTTTCCGGTCGGGGCTTTTATCAACTGGAAGAAGACGCACTCTATGTCCAGGTGGCTCCCTTTACCAGTTCCCGAAGATTTTTTTCGTATCTTGAATCCGAACATATTCGTTTCGATATTGATCGCCAGGGTCGACTTATCTTTATTGAAGTCTGTATACCTCGTCGCCAGTGGCCTGTTAATGACAATCTGACTGTACCTGAAAACACAGAGTTGGCTGATATTCGCTGGCTTGATTTCCGCAGCCAGATAGAAGAGCCAAACCTGGTAACTGACCAACGCCACACTCAACTTCTGATACGTTATCCTGATGTTCCTTTGTCTCGCAATTTTTTAATAGCGGAGTCGATTGTTGTTCAGGTTGATGAACAGGACAACCTGGCGGCTATATTCATTGGTGATATTGTTGATGATATAGCTGGACAGGAGATTGCCACTTTCCGCAAACGGATTCGGGGTAGAGAACAGTTTTTCGAACAAAGCGTAACCTAAATAAAGCTGTTCTGTCTAAAGTTATACTTAAAAATGACAGCAGTATGTGCTTGACAGTGCGCAGAACTGAATCATCTTGAGAGAACATGCGTTTGCACTCGTTGAAAATCAGGAATTACCGTGTATTTCAGAAGGTTGATCTGGAGTTCGGCGATGATGTTATAGGCATCATCGGCAACAATGGAGCAGGAAAGTCATCGATCGTTGAGGCTGTCGCATGGGCTCTTTATGGTCAGCAAACAGCTCGTTCAGGCAAGGATGAAATCAAATCCAGCTTTGCTGATGCTGCTGATAATTGTGAGGTGATTCTTAATTTTTCCATAAATGGTGAGGATTATCAGATAGTCCGTAGGTTGGTGGGAAAAGGAGAGCGACCAGAGGTGCAATTGTACAGAGGGGAAGCGTCGGACTCGGTAGGTGTAAACGAGACACAACAGTACATAAAAGAGCTTCTCGGTCTTGACTGGAAAGGTTTTCTAACCTCGTTTCTTGCCCGTCAGCAGGAACTAAATACGCTTTCTGATCTGCAACCGGCGCGTCGGAGAGATCATCTGGCCGGAATGCTTGGTATCGAAAAACTGGATAAGGTTATCAGCAGGGTCAAAGAAGATGCAAAATTAGACAGAGAAAAAGCGGAATTACTGGCAAGTCAACTGGCAGAGGGGGATCAGATCGAAGGCCGTATAGCTGAACTCACACGGAAGAACACTGAACTTGGTCGAATTGTAACCAAACTGAAAGAACAAAAGAAACAAGCTGAGGCTGAAGTTCGCAAAGTTACAGAGCAATACACAAATTTTCAAAAGGCGCGTTCGGAATGGAGCCAGTTAACAGCTCGCATCGAAGCTGCTGAGAAATCTCGTTATGAGTTGTACCGACAAGAGAAAAATCTCCATCAGGAGGCTGATAATTTCGAGACGCAAGCGGTTGAAGCTGACCGCCTTAAGCTAAAAGTTGTGGAGCTCCCTTTGCTCAGGAAACAACAGGATAATCTGAAAGCGGCTCGAAGTCATCTTGAGTTAAGAAGGCAATTAACGGCTCAATCCAATGATCTTGACTCTGAATGTGCTCAAATACAATCTTCGCTTGTTTCTGTTGAGACTGAAATAAACCAGATAACGGAAGAGCTTTCCAGAATTCCTGCAACAGCTAAAGAAAAATCAGTACAATTGCAAAGAAAACTTGAAGAGACTCGAGAGCAGTATTCGCGTTGTCGGGGTGAGAAGGAAGCTCTAACTGCTCAGATTACCAAACTTAATAAGCAAATGGGACAGATAGCGCAATTTGGCCCGGATTCTGTATGTGATCGTTGTCTGCGTCCACTGGGAGATGATCTTCCGGCGATTAAAAAGCATCTCACTGATGAGATGACACAACTCCATCAACAGGAAAGCGTATTTGTCAGCAAGTTGGATGTTCTCAAAACAAAAGGGACAAACCTGAAAGAAGAAGTTGCCCAGCTTGATAAATCATTAACAAGGCAGGGCGAGTTGCAGATCAAACAAGAATCGATGTTAAAGCAAAAAGATTCTCTACACCAACGTCAGGTTGATGTTGAAAAGAGACTTTCCGATGTGAGACATCGCCTTGAGCAAACAAGTCCCGTGGAGTTTGATGAAGAGAAACTGAAGCAAATTGTAGAACAGATTGCTTCATTGGAAAAGGCGGAAGCTTCTCTCAATCAACTTCTTGGTAGTCTGGCCAGAAGACCTACGGTAAAACAGGAGCTTATCGAAATATCTTCCAGGCTGGTTGACATTAATGCTGAGGTGTCCAGTCTTACAAAAGAGCGGGAAGATCTGGATTTCTCAGAGAAGGAATTTGAGAGCTGCCGACATGGGTTTGATGAAGCACAGGGTAAACTTGAAACAGCCCGGAAAGAATATGTGGCTGCCAGTACTGAATTGGAAGTAACAGCGAAAGAGCTGGAAACTCAGTTGGAACGGCTGGAAAATCTTAATAAAATTCGAGAGCAGGTCGACGAGTTGCGAACCAGTCAGTATTATGAACAGAAACTGTCGGTATTGTTTGGAGAATTCCGGGAGCATCTGGTATCTCGAATTCGCCCTACGCTGGCGGATATCTCAAGTAGACTTATAGCTGAGATGACGGACGGTCGCTATTCAATGGTTGAGCTTGATGAGAAGTATAACCTCCGTTTGCTCGATGCCAACCAGTATTTTGGTATTAATCGTTTCTCCGGTGGTGAAAAGGATTTAGCTAACCTGTGTTTGCGCCTTGCCATTTCACTGGCTCTAACTGAATCAGCAGGGTTGAGCCGATCGTTTATTATTTTGGATGAGGTATTCGGTTCTCAGGATACCCATCGCAAGGAGCTGATTCTTAACGCTCTACGAAATCTCAAACAACGTTTCTCTCAGATATTCCTCATAACGCATGTTGAGGACATTCGGGATCAAGTGGAAACACTGATTGAGGTTACAGCTCAAAACAACAGTTGGTCGAGAGTCGAGATTTATGGCCAAAATTGAGCAAAAACGATCACGCTGGCCGCTAACTATTCGATTGACCGCTATTATTCTGTTTATTGCGGTCTTAGTTGCTTTTCGATTCGTAGATGATATTGGCTATGAAGGGCAATCTGATGAACGTTTTGTGGTGGTCAGGGTAGTCGATGGGGATACGTTTGAAATGACTGGCGGTGACAGGGTGCGCCTGCTTTCTATTGACACACCGGAAAAGGGGGAACCGTATTACGAAAAAGCTAAACAGTTCCTTGCCGATCTGGTTTTGGGCAAAGCTGTGAGGATTGAGTATGCTTCACGTCGACGTGACAAATACGGTCGCCTTCTCGCTTATGTCTATATTGACAGTATATTTGTTAATAGAGCCATCTTGAAAAACGGGTTGGGGAATCTATACTTATTTAAGGATACCGATGTTGACAGAGACGAAACAACAATTCTTCTGAATGCTCAACGATCGGCTCTGAAACAGAGAATTGCGTTGTGGTCAGTAAAGAGAGAAAAGGAGGACTATTATATAGCGCGTCCGGGTTCATATCGTTTTCATCGGCCAAGTTGTTCAAACCTAAAAAAATCGAATGCAGCCGATAATGTAATCTTCAAAAACCGCGAGGATGCACTGTGGAAAGGGTTGTCACCATGCCGGAGGTGTAAACCGTGAGAATTATCTGAATACTAATGAGTCTCAATTTGTACAATAAAACAGGAAAGATGATGATGAAGTACTTAATAATACCAGTGTTACTTGTTTGTGTATTTAGCTTATGGCCGACCATTCTTTTGGCGCAGACATCGTCTGAAATGTCAACCCCGCCTCCTGATAGCGCTGAAGCGGAACGAGTAAGAATCTGGGTGCCGGTAGAGACGAAAAGCAGGTGTCGCATCAGGATTAACATTATGGACAGTACTGGCGATACGGTACGACACCTGATAGATTTTCTCCCCAAACCGGGCTATTACAATTTCTACTGGGATAAAAGAGACGATTTCGGTCAGTATGTACCCCCCGGAACCTATCCGTATGTTATCGAAGATTGCGGAAAACACAAAAGACAAAGAAAGGTTGAAGCCAGGTATTCACGGTGGGAGTTGGCTTCCACAATCGCGCCACCAGACAGCGCTTATCCCTTTAGAATAGAATTCGAGTTGCATGAGGATTCGGTTCGCTGCTCTCTGCGTTATTTTCTGCACAATGGTCGGCAACTCGACAGTGCATTTGTTGATTCATTACTGAATAAAGGAGCACACAAGTTTGATTGGAATTTTATCAGGAAAATCCGTCGCGGTAATTACATCATCAAGCTGATGATTGGAGATTACTTATATATAAGAGAGGTAACTTACCTCCCATGATAGAAAAAGTCTGTTTTTTTCTCTTTTTCGGCGTGGTATTTGTTCTTTCGATAATTATGACAACAGGATGCACCAAACCCCCAATTCCAGTAGCCAATCAACCCAGCTTACATCAAAGCTACTGGGAGAAAATCTGGGTTGACCCGCAGATCTTTCTGTCCGAAGCGCAGTACACTCTTATCAGGTCTGATCGTGTGGATTCAATGTACCATGAAAAAGGTGAAACTTGGAACTCTCCACGGATACCGTCGTTGGAATTTACCATTGATGATGACTCCTGCATTGTAAGCATCAGTTTCCTGCATAGTCTTGATCACTCCATCGTGGCGCCCATGATTGTACGGTTTCTTCCACATGGACATTATAAATTTACGCCCACTTCAGGAATCGATTTGGGGACTATTAGAGCCGGTGAACCATATTTCATCAAGGCGACCATCTGCGACAGAGATAAAATTGTGCCTGTTATCAGGTGATCTGGATAACGAGTGGCCTTTTTCAATAATTTCTGGTGAGCGGAATCGAATCCATGACGCTATTATCGCTTCCAGTATAAATCGATTGAACCAAGCCCGATCTTAATTTCAACTATTATTCGCGTTTCAGCTTTGTCAAAATCAGGTGATTCGTAGATATTGCCATCAACTTCATTAAGGTTGTTATGGTGGAACTTAATAGACGACAGCCAGTTATTCCCTTCGGTAATAATTTTCACCGGAACATTGCGCGGAAGGATTAAATCCATCGATCCAAGCCCTACATCAATGGTGACCTTTGATTCGCCATCATATTCCCCCCTCAGGTCTAAATCAAAGGAACCCACTCCACCCGAGAAATCAAAGGATTCGAAATTAGCGTTACCAACATTGCGCATCTCCAGTGAGGCCGCACCTGCTTCAATATCAATATCTTTGAGCCGTATTGGATTGGGATTAGAGAAGTCAAGCTCCGCTGCAGCTGCCCCGACATCTAACGATAGTTCCTCAAGCCTGAGCCCGCCCAGATCCATCTCGGCATCGCAAGCTCCAATTTCCATATCGAGTCTCATTGGATACTTCTGCGACAACATGACATCCCACTTGTTCTCTTCAGTGTCGATGTGTCCCTTTTTGCGATGACTGCTCTCCAGGAGAAGATTTCCGACGCCATTATTGATTTCATACTCACAAATAAAATCAATCGTGCGTGTATCATAGGTGATATCCCCCTTGATAACGCTGTTAATATCGCCAGAAGTCAATTGGATCTCACCGGCTCCAAACTCAATATTAACTACTACCTGTTTAGCCCCTTCTGCGTCTATTTCCACTGTTTCATGCTTGATCCGCCCGGCTAGCATATTCACCTCCATCAGAAGCAAGTGTACAGCTTTATTTATAACCCATGTTACGTAAGAAAAGACTCACGGGTTTCACTCGGAATTATCAGGCGGATTGAAATGATCAGGTGGTCGAGAAACGTCGGGCGGATGAACCGGTGGTACCTGTCGAAGAGGAGGTGGAGCAGGAGCGGGTGTCTCACCTTCCCATTGGCGATGATCTTTCCAGCTTATGTAGTTCCTGAAACCAAACCGAGTCAGGATGGCAGCTCCCAAACCAGAGAAAACTGGAAAGGTTGTGATAATAATAGCCACAACCAGGAAAAATATCCCAAAACCTTCAGCTACCCTATTTTGTTGCCCCAGCAGGATAGCGGTCAGGCTCCACAGTGACATATGCAAAAACACGCCTAAAATCGATTGAAACAACATATTTCTCTCACCACCAATGGATCTTGCCATCACCAGTTTTCCAATCATGTTTCCAAAAACGACTTCACCCAAGATAAAAGCTCCCAAATAAATCAACGGGATAAACGGAACCGCTAGCAAGCCAACGATAGTGATTGCCACCAGAGCAATAACTACTGGCAGCAGAAGTACAAACAAGAGACCAAGAAGATATGTCTTAATACCATGTTTCACCACACAGTCCTGTAGTTGTCTTACTTGACGGGGCATAAGCTCGACAAATAGGAAACAGAAAAACAGAAGGGAAACTGTGAAAACAATAGCCACTACAAGCCCGTCAGCCGAGAAAGAGGAAGTAAAATCATCAAGATCAAGGGGCGACTCGGATTCGATTCTCTCTCCGCTAACCACTCCCCCCTTCTTTACAACGACTCGGGGTGCTTCCACATTGCCGTCAACCCGGCCGGAGCCGGTTATAAGTACCCGACCGCTCATGGATTTGACATCCCCCTTGACCCATCCTCTGATTGTTACTCGGCCGTAGGCAACAATGTCTCCGTCAACGTATTCATCGTAACCGATGAGGACCGTTTTTTCCAGCGTCCCTATCCATCGTTCCTCTGTACAGCGGTCTTCGATAGCCATATCATCGCCCATCAGCTGCTCCGGAGAAGGTAAATCCGCACTGGGCAGTACGCCCTCGATAAAGGTATCAGCTTCAAAGTCGTAGTACCACTCAAGGCCTCCGGTGTCAACCGCGATTACGCCTTCTGGTGTCAGGATAATTTCGTCGAACAGAGGATCGACAGGATAATCAAAGCGGTCTGATGTATCATTTGAAGTATCGGTGAGAGTATTGGATATAGAAGTATCGTTTTCACTGTTCGGAGGAGCAGCCAAAACGAAAGCTGGCAATAACCAGCATATTGTAGATAGAGCGACCTGTTTCGATATGGTACGCATGAAACTTCCTATGTTTCAGCGATCGGAGCTAATACAGAGCTACATATACGTCGCCCGTTGACGACGAGATATTAATACTCGGTCCACCCCGACCGAATTCACCTACCACCTTATAGTTAGAAACCGACTCTATTGAGATCGGCACATCCGTTTGGATATCTCCGGCGTCGGATTCAATGTGCAGTTGTCCAGAGGACATTTCCGGAATCGAGAACCTGATATTTCCGCTGGATGAGTGAACGAAATAATCCCGGGGGCTGTCAAGCTCTGTTCGAATGTAAACATCACCCGTAAGACTTGTCACATCAAGCGCTCCCCGGACTTGATTGATATCAATTCTGCCAGTTGCTGTCTTAACGCGAATATCACCCTCAATCCATTGAAGGCTGATTTTTCCGGCTGGCTGGCGTACAGTAACCGGGCCGAAAAGGAACTCGCCAGTAATTGTTCCCTCTTGATTATCTATCTCGATTTCTCCTTCTATTGAAGAGAGATTTACATTGGTTGCTACACCGTTGATGGCAATGTTGACTGAGATAGGTACAGCAATAGTGTAGTCGACAGCGCCATAGGTATCAGAACCAGCCCCAAGCAATTTTTGCCAGAATTTCCTTTCCCGACCGTGGAACCTGAGATAGTTCGTCTCGATAATAACATCCTGCCCCTTATGTCGAACCTTGATCTCGATATGATCGGCGACATCCTGGGCTTCATCAGTACTTCCGGCACGAATCCGTTTGACGGCCTCAATAATCAGTCGGTCATCTTCACTGCCCGTGATAGTGATATTGCCCCGGGGAACGGTGAGATTGAGATTTACTCGTTGGTCAAGTTCGATAATTTTCTGGTAATCAAACGTATAGTCCTTACTATAAACCGAAGTTTCGACGAGCAGCAATTGGGTGATCAGAAAAATCACTATGACTATGGAACGCCTTGGCATATAGGCATACTCCTTTTTTAGTCCGGGCTGTGCCTTAAACGGACTTGAGTTTCTTCTTGAGAAGTTCCCGAGCCCGGAAAATCCGTGCTTTCACAGTTCCCAACGGTATACTCAATAAATCGGCTATTTCTTCATATGATTTATCATCCTGATGGCGGTATATGATAACTTCTCGATACTTCTCTGGTAACGAGGAAATAGCCTCCTTGATACTGAAACGCTGCTCTTTACGTACCAGGTCCCGTTCCGGATGATATGAGTAGTCAGGCACGTCGTACTCTCTTTGGTCAGAATCTCCATTAATGGGCCGGTCCAGCGAGAGCGCTTTGATTCGTTTTTTGCGCAGGAAGTCAATGGAGCAGTTGGCTGCAATTTTATACAGCCAAGTTGAAAAACGATACTCCGACCGATAGGTGGCCAGCGAAGAGAAGGCTTTCATAAAAGTCTCCTGCACCAAGTCATCGGCTGTCTCCCTGTCCTGAACAATTTTCAGGATAATATGGAAGATAGCTATCCGGTGACGATTGGTCAGGTCGCGATAGGCGGTTTGATCGCCTTTCAGCGCCTGTTCAATTGAGGTTGCATCTTTGTCTTGTATCACAACCTTTTCAATGCCATACGGGCTGTGGGGCTTGCAGTTTCAGCATAACATAAAAAAATATGACAGAGGGTTGTGACTTACAAGCAAAAATTGCTATAAATCAACAGACGCACGGTATCTCGCGAGCCATGCGGGAACTCGATGAGGAGGAGAAATAGCTATAAAAAAACAGGGTTGATGCAGATATATGTATCAACCCTGAAGTAGCTATTTCCAGCAAGACTTGTTTTGTCAGCTATCTTAATATCGAAAGTGGCCAAGTCCTGGCTTGCATATCAGTTTTTCTCATCACGGGCCATATTCTATATCGACGAATTCGATAACCCCATCGGCTCCTTCATCGAAGACATAAATTCTGATTGTGTGAGTGCCCGAAGCATCACTTGACTCGTACTCGACTAGATAACTATTGGACATTACACCTACAACCGGCAGAGAACTTAGATCAAGATCGGAAGCATCCGTAGATACAAACACCATCGTACCGCCGGTGCACTCCGACATCCACCAGGGACGCTCATCTACAAGATTATTCCAATCGCTGGCGTAACACATTGTATCCTGGCTGAAAACCGTATGAATATTAACTTTTCCTGAAAGTTGCTCGCACATGTACGCCGTTCCCCACTGCTCTATTCCGCCTGGCTGAGTTGGCTCATCGGTGAAGTTGATGAACTGCCGCGAGGCACCCGAACGCCAGTTAAACATGGAGTCGGCGAAAAAAGTCCCCACAACGCCGTTTTCACCCCCCACTCCAGAGGCAAAAGAACTTGCAGCAATATGTAATGCCGCGCTATCCGGTCCTGCGAAATCCCGCGTACGCGATGTGCCAGTGCGAGGTGAACCATTGCGTTCATTTAGATAGGATTCAAGTTCTTCAGCAGTAGTGAAATTGATAGCGCCACTAACCGAACCATAGTAGCCCACACACCCAAAGCGCACATCCAATCCACTGGCCTCGAGTTGTTGAGCAAAGGCGATAATTCCCTCGGCAACAGCATCTGCCTCAGTTGACATACTCCCCGAATTATCGACAGTGAACACAACATCAGCTTGCAAAACGTTACTGATATCGACGCGTGTAATCTTGAAGCTCTGAAGGATACCGTCTTCTTCGACAAAGAAATTGACATTTTCTTCAGGAATGATTGGTTCTTCGGTCACCGGGTTATACAACCCGCTAACATTGATCAGCACTTGTGTTGGGTTGTTCTCATCGACACTAAAGCTCGCCGAAGGGACCACGTTGTTATACTGTATCGGCGGTAGCGTTATTTCGTCATCATAGTTATTAGGAGTATCGTAGTGCTTGGTCAGATACGACTGATCCTTGTCGTCACATCCTACCACAACCAACAACACTGCCAACGTCACAACGGCTAAAATAAGCATCAATCTCGTCATTTTGTGCTTACTCCTCTGTATGTTTAAACATCAATTTTTCAGGTTTCAGTACATTAATTAGATAAGCTCTCATACAATAATTGAGCGCTTCACTGATATTAGATATATTTCCCTATTCATTATCATTCAGCAGCCAAGAACATATCAAATGAGCTAATTGTCAATATAAAATGCTATGCTCTTCCCAAGTATAATATAGGTTTATATCGACACCTTATAATGAAGGTATTATAGAAATTTGTGAATAACCTGAGCTAGGTTGATAAAGAAAAATGTTAGCGACAATAGTCAATTCTAAAAGGCCGAGCTCAAAAGAGCTCGGCCTTGATATACTATTATTTTAACACGCCGGAGGTGGCGGACCACCAAGGAACAAGCGGGCTACCAGATAAGTCAAGTCAGCGACATCAATGCCACCACTTCCATCAACATCACCTTCATCAACGCATGGAGGTTGAGGACCACCAAGGAAAAGGCGGGCAACCAGATAAGTCAAGTCAGCAACATCTATACCACCACTGTTATCAACATCACCGCGCAGATCACAACATCCGGCAATAATTACCTTGCCGGCTTTGCCTTCGATGTCATAGCTCAGCATTGATCCGATATAGCTGGGGATATATTCATCGTAGCCATCAACATATATGGGAGTTTCATCACCCAGGACAGCGTCATCATCCACAGTCAGGAAGAACTTGAGCACCGGTCCTTCACCGTTTGGTAGCTCGGGTGAGGTTCCTGAATTTGAACTGATCAACCTATAGGTTTTTCTCTTTAGCCAGCCATCGGTGTGAATTTCATCTACTACCTCGAAATAGTCGGTTCGACAACCGACAGTTGAAACAGAATCAAAAGATAATACCAAATCACCATTGTACTCAAACGGTATTATAATAATGCGCGCAGGAACTGTATTGTAGGTTGAGATAGTCACTACCACTTTCTGGCCAGGAGAGGCATTTACACTATCAGCCTCGATTGTGTCGGCTATAGCTGCGATATAATTGTGCTTGGTTAAAGAACGAATGTCTCCTATAGTGTCGACTTGCAGGGAAACATCGTATAGACCTCGATCGTTATATGTGTGGCTTGTATTTTGAGTGAAAGCCGAATCACCATCTCCGAAGTCCCATATCCAGTTGTCGGGATTAAGCTTCGAAGTAGCAGTGAAGTTAACATCAAGCGGAACCCCCCCGAAACAAGTGTCGGTCTGAAATTCAACGCCAACTTCAGCCAGAGCTTTGATGCAGAAATTGGCGGTGTTGTTGAAATCATTCAGATCCAACCAGTCCCCACTGGAACGGTAGAAGCTCTCACCCGGGTTTGCTGAAGATTCAACTATCGCTCTGTATTTGGCGCCCAAAAGGACAGGAACATCAGAAGTACAATCATAGGGATGACCACCCTGGGACAAAGACAAATAGACATAAAAAGTGTCGTCCTGTTTCAGAAGAAATTGGTTGTCCAGATCAATAGTGTGAAAACCGGTTCTTTCGATTGTCCCACTCATTGTTGACAGGGGATATTGCAACTCGTCATCCGCAAAAGTATCATAGATAGTAACCGTATAATCGACGTTATCGACAGCAGTGAAGAAACTTACAGCCTGAAGTTTCTGTCCGCCTGCCGCAACAAAAGCATTGAAAGCCTCGGTGGCATCGGTTTTGGTATCACGCCAGCCGTGGTAGTCGTGGTAGTAAACATAATCATACGTCATGGGTCCTACATCCTGAAAGGAGATCGCGCCCATCTCCGGATGTTGACCACAATGTTTGTCATAATATGATATCCAGAAATAACCGCTCAGTCCCCAACCAGACCCCCAACTGTTCTTGCAAAGCCAAGCGCCCGGTTGCGGAGCTGGAGTAACTTTGTTGTCGTCCCAGCCAATTATTCCGATGGCATGATTAGGGTCTAAACTGCTGCTGGCGGGTTGATAGTGAATATAACCGGTGTACATGAACGAGCCACTGTAGCACATACAGGTTCCCAAGACGCCGTCAGACATAATTTTCTCTTTAATGGCATCAATGTTTTCCAGGTTAGGACCAGCCACCAACCACTCAATATCATGTGCATAAAAATAATGGTAACTGGTATCGTCCCTAAGCGGAGGCTCGTCAAAAGACTGACCGTCGATATCGCGCACTGCTCCCTCGCCACGAGTGAGATAGGCCGATGTTACTCGATAATCACCGCCTTCATGAACCACCAGCCCGCTACCGGTAGGAGGATTAGTGTCATCGTTGTTATTTTCGTTAAATCCATTCCACCAGTCAAGATGATATTCAGCCAGATTAGGTTCGTCTTCTTCGCCTGCCGCCGTCCAGGAGCCCGTCATCATCATATTGCCTTCCATAGCTGCCATTGCGCCATGAGTCCAGCAGGTTCCGCCCTGTTGGTTCTTTACTGATGTTACGTAATTGGTACCGCCAACATCGCGCAGGTCAAAGCTGCTGGGTGGTTGAGCCATCAATGCACCCGATGATACAAGCAGCATCAGAATCAGGCTGAATGTTGTCACACGCAATACGGTTAGCTTCATTTTTCCTCCGATGTTTTTTGATCGTTCCATTTGGCGGTTAAGCTACCTGGCAAGGTATGCTTGAAGTATTTATTATCCTCGCAGGAACCTTAATGTAATATACACAGAGTCATCCTCTCGTCAAGGGATCAATGGGATTACCGCAAGTTCTTTAAGAACCTGTCAATCGGTAACGACTTCATTAAATATATAATACAACTCCACAGGACTTTCAAATACTCACCGCTACTTTAGATCAAAGTCAATCAATGTTGTTGTTACCTGTTCTTCAAGAGAACCGTATGGCCAGTATTGATGCATAACAATTCCGATATTTACAGCATAAAAATTTATCCCAAAACTGTTACTACCATTGATATGATCCCATTGGTACCCAATACAACTATATGTTCCAGCAGGTACAGTTATCACAGTGTCGGTTACTATAGTCGACAATTGGGTTGTACTGCCTTGATTGAACCAGTGGTCACCAACCGATGCTGGATATTTTGCGATGAGATCTGTTTCATCGGGACTAATCCTGCTCCAGAGGCCATCGCTACGGTTCGCTTTAAGTCCGACTTTTCCACAATTGGAAACCAGCTTGTACCATGTTTCCGAATCAATTGTTGTATCGCTTACAACAATGTTATGGCATGTATCAATCCAGATAGTATCCCCTAAAGTATCCCTTCCCAGTCTTTCCCAAGTCCAGGAATTACCGACAGTAAGGGGCATTATGACAGATGAGGTCTCATTGTTGCTGACACCGTCATCATCACAAGATATTACGCACATCAAGGCACATAGGATAGTGAATACGACCATGACTTTCATATCTTCCTCCTGAAATTTAAAACTTCGCCCACCTCGGGACACGGGGAAAAGGTTGGACATCGCGGATATTGGCCATACCCGTGATGTACATCACAGCTCGGTCAAACCCCAGTCCAAATCCCGCATGTGGCATCGTACCCCACTTGCGGATATCGAAATACCAGCCAAACGGTTCTAAATCAGTAATGCCCTTTCGCTTCAAGTGTTCCTTGAGAACATCAAGTCGCTCCTCACGCTGCGAGCCGCCAATAATCTCTCCGACTCGTGGAACCAGCACATCCATTGCCCGCACTGTCTTCCAATCGTCGCTGACCCGCATGTAGAAAGCTTTGATATCGAGAGGGTAGTCAAAGACAATTACAGGTTTCTTGAACACCTTCTCAGTCAGGTAGCGTTCGTGTTCGGTCTGAAGATCGATTCCCCATTTAACCGGGAATTCAAATTTTTCACTCGATTTCTCCAACAGCTTAATGGCGTCAGTGTACGAAATACGCTCAAACTCAAACTTGATACAGCCTTCGAGAGTAGCAATAAGCTCCTTGTCGATCCACTTATTGAAGAAATCTATATCGTCGGAACAATCCTCCAGAGCAAACCGGAACAGATATTTCAGGAAATCCTCGGCGAGGTGCATGTTGTCATCGAGTTCGGCCCAGGCCATCTCAGGTTCGATCATCCAAAACTCTGAAGCGTGCCGCGTGGTGTTGGAATTCTCGGCTCGAAATGTTGGTCCGAAAGTGTAGATATCACCTAACGCAGTAGCCAACAACTCGCCCTCGAGTTGGCCGGACACAGTTAAATAAGCCTCTGTAGCAAAGAAATCGCTTTCCCAGTCGATTTTTCCTTCTTTTTTCGGAACGGCGTCCAGATCGAAAGTAGTCACACGGAACAAATCGCCGGCGCCTTCGCAGTCGGAGGCAGTGATAACCGGAGTATGAATATAGTAAAAGCCGCGATCCTGGTAATACTTATGAATAGCATAGGCCAGTCGGGAGCGCACCCGGTTGACTGCCCCGAAAGTGTTTGTACGCGGGCGCAGATGGGCAATCTCACGAAGAAACTCAAAACTATGCCGCTTTTTTTGTAATGGATAATCAGCGCCAGCTTCACCTATCAGGTCCAGCGATTCAACTGCAACTTCGTATTTCTGCCCCTTACCTTGGGACGTAACCAGTTTGCCCTTTACCCGTACCGCTGCTCCGGTCAGGATTTTATCCAGGACCGGAAACTTCTCCGGCTCTGGAATCACGGTCTGGATACTCGTCATACAGGATCCATCGTTAATTTCGATAAAGGCAACATTTTTGCTGATGCGCACTGTGCGCGTAAGACCCAGAATTGTAATCTGCGAATCAACGGGTATCTTGTCTTCGACTACTATTTGTCGGACTCTGGTTCGTACCTTGTAATCCATCTGTAATTGCTCCGTACATGCGGTCTTATGGTAGTTACGCTTATCGGCTGTCGATGGTTCTCAATTAAATGTTCAAGAGATACTTTGGCAAGAGGAAGAATCCTTTGATTTATGTCCCTTTGGGAAATAATGATCAAACAGTAATCCTCCTGCACTCTCTAAAATCATGAAGATAGAGCCTCGGTCTCCTGTTTTTTTGATTATAGTAGACTTAAAAGGTGAATTATGTCAACTATTCAGAAAAATGAAACTCCAACAAGGGTTACAAGTATAAAGAAATGAGAGTTTGAACAACAGTTTTTTCTTTGAGTTTGAGTTCCTAACAAGTGGAAGCAAACCCCAGCCAGAACGCACTGGTTGGGGTTTGCTCTTTTTTTAAGTGATAGCCCTGCAACTAGTTACTTGCACTCCCAAGCTACCCTCCGACTTTGATCACGGGTGAGACATCCTATTAATCATCCTATCCGGCAACCACACCCAAAGCTGTACCCATTAATGTATAAACTCCCTATCGTTATACAGACTGTAAAAATTGAAAAATTCTTGTTGCAAAGTATGAAGTTATAAAGTTTGTTCTTTTTGAAAATGAGAGGATTATTGCAAACTGATAACAAAAACAAAGAAACTGTTGGAGGAGATAACGAAACTTGTTGAATGTATTTGAAAATAATGTGATTTTAAAAACCACTAAAAGGAGTGAATCATGACAAAGATGCTCAGACTCTTATCGGTCACGCTGACTCTGCTTTTTCTGTGCGGTCTGGTGGCTGCAGAGACGAAGTTCGATGTCTCAGCTCAGGTAAGAGCAAGAAACGAAGTCAAAAGCAAAGCCATTACGGGTGAGCAGAATACTCAGGAGTATACAATTCTACGTACCCGCGTTAATGTCAAGGCAACAAAAGAAAACGCTTCCGCGTTTGTACAGTTCCAAGACAGCCGTATGTTGGGCAGCACAACCCAGGATGGGGCTTGGTATTCAGGATCATGCACCGATGGAAAGAACGCTGAAGTTCACCAGGCTTATTTTAAGATCGACAAGCTGTGGAATAATGGACTTGGTTTAAAAGCTGGTCGTTTTGAAGTGAAACTCGGTAGTCAGCGCGCTTTTACAGCGGGCGGATGGAACAATGTCGGTCTCGCGTGGGATGGCATTCAACTCTGGTATGACTGTTCCAAAGCGACAACTTCCGGTTACTGGCTGAAGAAACAAGAGCGCAACAGTGCTGATACCAATGATGATTACAATGCATTTCTCTTTACTACCAAACTCAAATCCATGAACCTTGAGTTGTTTGCTTTTATCCAGTATGATGCTTATAAGCCTGTCACAACATTAGTAGATGGTGAAGATCTACTTACTTACACTTCCAGCTATAAGAATCTCGAACAATATAGTTTCGGGCTGTACTATCAACGCAATTACCAGCAGTTTGATTTTGCTCTGAACTCTGTGTACCAGCTTGGGAAAAAGCCTGTTTTTGAAACAACCCCTGACACAACATATAATCAGGTTGACCTGTCTGGTTTCATGTTCAATTTCGAAGCCGGTTACACTTTCGAAG
>QNAG01000023.1 GCA_003641415.1 Candidatus Zixiibacteriota bacterium
GGAACCGCTGAAGGGTTCCACTCTACTGAACTTCCCTACTGAAATGGGTTGATTACAAGTGAAAAATATTCATGACAATTGCTATATAACTTTCGTACAGCTATTAAAACAAAGCCACCCCATTTGGGGTGGCTTTTGTAGTTTTCGCGGCCGATATTGAATATCGGCTAATTCAGGTAGGCCCGCAAAGATCGGCTACGGGAAGCATGACGCAGACGGCGAATCGCCTTTTCCTTGATCTGGCGCACGCGTTCGCGAGTCAGAGAAAAACGAGCTCCGATCTCTTCGAGTGTCAACGACTTCTCATGATTGAGACCAAAGTAGAGATTAATCACCTCAGCTTCACGGGCTGTCAATGAGTTTAGCGCTTTGTCAATCTCCAGCCGCAAAGAATCACTCAGCAGAGATTCATCCGGAGACGGCTGGAACTCATCCTCCAGAACATCGATCAGGGAGTTATCCTCAGATACCGAAAAAGGCGCATCCAACGAAAGATGCGAATTTGAAATTTTGAGTGTGTCGGTAACTTCCCCTTCAGTCAGTTCCAATTTTTTGGCAATTTCATCCGCTGACGGTACTCGTCCCAGCCCCTGCTCCAACTGGCTGGAGATTTTCCCGATTTTGTGCAGCGTTCCTACACGGTTCAATGGTAACCGGACAATACGACTCTGTTCAGCGAGAGCTTGCAAAATCGCCTGCCTTATCCACCAAACTGCATAAGAGATAAACTTGAATCCACGGGTCTCGTCGAACCTCTTGGCTGCCTTGATAAGGCCGATATTGCCTTCATTGATCAAGTCTGCCAGAGAAAGACCCTGATTCTGATATTGTTTGGCCACCGAGACCACGAA
This sequence comes from Candidatus Zixiibacteriota bacterium, assembly GCA_003641415.1. Taxonomy (GTDB): domain Bacteria; phylum Zixibacteria; class MSB-5A5; order GN15; family FEB-12; genus B120-G9. The sequence goes on from QNAG01000023.1 coordinate 852, forward strand.
GCGCAGGTTGGCTTTTGTTAGTTGTTCCAGGGCTTTTTTGCTGCCCTGCTTAATTTTTCGCGCCAACCGCACCTCTGTTTCGGCATTGATTAGAGGTGTTTCCCCTATCTCGCGGAGATACAGATCCAAAGATCGATCTTCATCGCGATACTTTAGGGATTGTTTAGCCACTGTTTACGACTATTCCCTTCCTATAGAAGTTAGCTGTAAACCACCAATGGGTTACTTTCCGTCGACTATCCGACGGAATATCGTTATTTTATGGTCGTAATACTTTACGAGCAATCGTCCCGTCAGGTTCCTGAACAATTAGGGGAATTCTTCGGGATGATCCACGCAACTTTCGTGCGACCTGTTCTACATCAGCAATTGACTTGATAGTCACATTATCTATCTGCATTATAATAGTACCCCGAGTGATCGACGAGCGATCAGCGGGGGTTCCGGGATATATACGACGGACAAAAACCCCGGGGACATACTTGACTGCCACTGCATCAGCGATTTCCTCAGTAAATGTCAGTAACTCCAGACCCATCCACTGATAGACCTCAAAATCATCGGGCTCTACTTCCGGTTTATTCGAGGATAGATAAGATTCACGATCACCGATTGAAGCAACCACACTCTGTCGTACACCGTCGCGAATAAGTTCTACCGGTATCTGATCACCGTTCTTAACTGTTGAGACCAACACTGAAAGCTGGGCGGCATCATTGATTTCCTGTCCGTTAAAACCAATAACCACATCACCGTTCCTGATTCCGGCTTTTTCGGCTGGTGATCCAGCAAAGACAGAGTCAATTACGACTCCGCGAACTGCATCAAGCCCCTGACGTTTGGCTTCCCGCTCGGTAACATTGTCCAGATATATGCCCAGCCAACCCCGATGCACTTGACCGGAAGCAATCAGATCGGGCACAATAGCCCTGGCCAAATTGATGGGGATAGCGAACCCGATACCCACTGAGCCACCGGTTGGAGAAGATATTGCAGCATTCACTCCGATAACTTCCCCATTAATGTTCAGCAACGGACCTCCGGAATTGCCGGGATTTATTGAAGCATCGGTCTGAATGTAGTACTGATAATACGGTGTCTCTCGACCGAAATTCAACTGGCTGCGTCCTACAGCCGATATCACCCCCACCGTCACAGTGCGATCCAATCCCTGCTGCGGGAAGGGGTTGCCAATGGCAATAGCCCAATCTCCGACTTTGAGATTGTTGGAATTACCAAATGAAATAGCCGTTATATCTTCCTCGGGCTCTACCTTAATTACCGCTAGATCGGTCTGCGGGTCGGCTCCAACCAGTTTGGCATCGTAACGAAATCCAGTCGCTGTGCGCACAGTTAGCTTTACAGCATTTTTAACAACATGGTTATTGGTTAAAATATATCCGTCCTCTCGGAAGAAAAAACCAGAGCCCGATGACACGGAAGTGCCCGACTGGCGAAACCACCATGGCACATTCTCTTCTCGAGACCGGGCAGAGATATTGACCACAGCATTCTGAACTTTTTCCACGACACCTACAAATGGAGACTGTACGCTTCCATTATTATCAACTGTTGGATAGGCTCCGGATTGTGCGATATTTCTGTAAACCTGCGCAGAAGAATGCCGGGGTAGATCAAAACTTGATGCAATCACCAGTCCGAAAACAGCGCCAATAACCAGTAAAGAAACTACTCCCAGCCACTTATGCCCCTTTTTGGCTGGCGATATTGAATTATTAAAAGACCCACTCAATTGCCACAGTTCTCCAGTGTTATAGCCTTGTAGTATACTATATTATACAATTTAAGTCAAGAACAATCTAAAAAAATGTCAAGGCAAGATAGAAATGTCCTGTTTTGTTGATTGAATCATGTTCTTTCATATAATTGATTTCAAGTTCTGTGATCTCATCGAGGTGACACCTCCTCCATAAATGATGCTTGGCCGGGATTGGGGGCTTTTTGTGTTCCCGGAGCCTTGCAGACGGAGCCGCTTTTTGCGGTCTTTCTGATATCTCTCTGTACTTCAGACTAACACCATCACGACAAATATGTAAAGAGCCATTAAGCCTCTCTTCCACCAAAGACCAGCCGTCATTAACCACTGCCGCAGCGTCTCTCGGCTTATTCTCATGTCGTCCAACTCCAAAAGCTTCTCAGCCGCCAGTGTCGGACCAAAATCAACGTATTTCTTATCGCAAAGCTTCAAAACTCTGGCCTTGAATCGCTCTGGAAGCCTCCGGTTGGACGGCCTATCTCGCCCACGATGCACAATACTGCTATCTCCAAACTCACGAACTGACTTCACAAGCCTTCGCAACTGACGTTCACTGAGATCCAAATGGAATGCTGCCGCCTTCTGTGTAAAATGCTTGTCCAATACAGCATATAACACCTTCAGCCTTCTCAAATCCTTCAGACTCATCCTGATAATGTCCTCTCCAGCCATAATCCTCCCTTACTTCAGAGGATTCAGTATAGCCTCTCAGTAGGACATTTTTACTTTGCTCTAATAGGACATTATCACTTTGCGGGAACAGAGACCAAAGGCTTCGTTCAGCCTCTTGACAGAAGACGGACGATATCGTTTTATTTCAGTACAAAAATTATTATAGTGCAGCAATAGATTTCAAGGAGGAAAAAATGCCACAAATCAGGTTTCTCGGTCATTCCTGCGTGACGATTACCGAGGGCAATCACAAGCTTATCGTCGACCCTTTTCTCAACGACAACCCATTGTCACCGGTTAAAGCAGATGACATCGATGTGAACTACATTTTGCTCACACATGGTCATGGTGATCACCTAGGTGATGCGGTATCTATCGGCAAACGGTGTAAAGCTACAGTTATTGCCAATTTTGAACTTGCCACTTACTGCGGGAAGCAGGGTCTTGAGTTCCACCCCATGCACATCGGCGGTAGCCATGATTTCGACTTCGGGCGTGTCAAATTGACTATTGCCCACCATGGTGGGGGATATGGCCCTGACGCTTCCATCTATACCGGTCCAGCGACAGGCATGTTGGTATTCATCGGCGGCAAGACAATCTATCACGCCGGTGACACTGGCCTTTTCTACGACATGAAATTAATCGGCGAAATGAACAAGATCGACCTTGCTTTTGTTCCAATCGGAGACAATTTCACTATGGGTATTACCGATGCTGTTAAGGCAGTAGAGTTTCTAAATCCTGTGAAGGTGGTACCTATCCACTATAACACCTGGCCACCAATAGAAGCTAATGCGAATGAGTTCGCGGCTCGGGTTAAGAAAGCCGAAACAGTTATTCTCAACCCGGGAGATACTCTCGATATTTGATAGCTTTCTGAACAACCAAAAGAATCTTGGCCGATGGTATGTTTGATCATCGGCCATTGTTTTCTGTCCTTCGCTTTTTAGTGATTATCTCCAGTTTTTGTTGATAGCCAAATCTGAGCCGGTTAGAGTAAACTGGAATGTGAAAGTAACAATGTCTGACAGGGAGTATATGAAGAAGTTGCTTAAGATACTTGGCTTTGTAACCGCAGGTTTTGCTATTCTTGTAGTCATTCTCATACTGGGTGCTATGCTGTTTTTTCCTACCGAGAAAGTGAGAATGATGGCTATTGAGCGTGGCAGTGAAGCACTGGGACGTGAAGTTGCTATTGATGATGTAGAACTGTCGTTTTGGGGCGGTCTCGGGGTTAAGCTCAATGGAGTTAGAATTGGAAATCCCCCTGAAATGACCAACGAACCTGATTTGCTGAAAGCGGACGTCATCGATGTCAAACTCTGTATCCTGCCATTGTTTTCAAACGAGTATCGGGTCGAACGTCTAATTGTGGACAAACCCCATATCTCCATACGCCGTATGTCTGATGGACGTGACAACTTTAGTTTTGCTGATACCGGAACGTTGTCTACCTCTGATCAATCGCAATCTGCGGCACCGGCAGAGGCCAAAGCAGCCGTAGCAGCACTGAGCTTCGATCAACTGGAGATTAGAGACGGTATTCTCCAGTACTCCGATGATCAATCCGGAACTGCTGCTCGTTTAACAGGATTTCGCCTGATCACCAGTCTCCAGAATCCTAAAAAAGATATCTATCATTCAGAGGGTGAATTTTTAGTTAGAGAAATCAGCCTTAGCGGCGATATGCCTTTGCCACCCGTGGAAATTGCTCTCAACTGGACTGCTGACTATAACTCCAGCAAGAAATATCTCTCTTTTAAAAAGGCTGAGATAGGAATAGGTCAGTTGAACCTTGACCTTGATGGTGACCTGTCCCATGCGGATAATAACCTTAAAGCCAGGGCTTCAATTAAGTCAGATAGAATCAATGTAGAAAATCTGCTTTCTTTGGTTTCTCCAGAACGTTTGACTGTTCTCGAGGGCTTTGAGATTAAGGGTGATTTTTCCTTAAACGCAGAGGTGAACTACAACAGCGGACAAGAAAATCCTCTGTCATATTCCGGTATCGCTATTATTACAGATCTCGAAGCCGAATATGTTGAAGTTGACGGAAAACTCCGATGTAAGCGAACTTTGCTTGACTTCAAACCGGACAACATCCGGGTGAACATCGAAGAAGGCACGTTTAACAACAAGCCCCTCAAAGGAAATTTCATAGTTAATGATTTTAACGATCCAACGATCAACGCTGACATTGCCGGCGAGTTGAACCTGGTATTTCTCAAACCGTTCCTTCCAACTGAGGATAACCACGATCTTGCAGGAGGCGCCAGTCTTGATGTAAAGCTGATAGGTAAGATAAGCGAACTCGAAAATCTTGACATCTCCGGAAATATCACAATTCCTAACGGAAAATACTCTTCGGCTCTGATACCTGAGCCAATCGACAGTTTTTCACTCGATGCCTACTTTGACAGACGTGTGTTAAAAATAAATCAGTTTACTGCTACAACCAAGTCCGGACACCTAACATTCTCGGGACGAATAACTGATTTGGTGCCATATTTTATAGCAGACAGCGCTGAGGTGGAACAGATAAAAGTGGGGCTTGATGGGAAACTGTACAGTCGCCTTGATCTTGTCCTCTTGAATGGATATTTGCCCCCTGAAGGGTCTCCCAAGCTGACGGGCAAATTGGAAATGGAAATCGCTGTAAATGGCGACATAAACCATCCGACAACACTAAAACCTCGCGGAACAGTTACTGTAACTGATGGGTCCTACTCGGACACTCTTATAGCAGAACCAATCAAGCAGTGGCAGGCGAAACTACGAGCAGTTCCCGACACGTTTTTCGTAGAAGAAATTAAAGCCCAGTTCGTTAGCAGTGATCTTCGTCTTAGTGGCACCCTTGTGAAACCCCTTCCATACTTGTTACCGTTTGATGGTATTGACCGTTCTCGTTTTGAAAAGCCTTCATTTCTTTTCGAATTGACTTCTAATCGACTAAATATCGATAGTCTCTTCCCTGAGGCTGCACCGGGATCCCGCGAGGAAGTGAACAAAGAAATCACAACAGGAAGCACTGTTGATTCAGTGTCACCTGTCATACTGCCTGACATAATTGCCAAAGGACGACTTTTCACGGATACACTTGTTTATTGCCGGGTGGATTTCACCGATGTAACCGGCAAGCTGGTGTACTCAGATCGCCGTGTTATTTGTTCCGATGTTGTTGGAAAGGTTTACTCCGGTGATGTTTCCGGAAGGACTACTATTGATCTTGCCGATTTCGAGCGCCCGTTGTATGAAGGTGACTTTCGAGCTACACAAATAGAGGCGGATGATTTTGTCCGGCGTTTCACTAAATTCGGGGGGCATCTTTTTGGGAAGTTTGATCTTTCCGGCGGCTACCAAGCGGAAGGGTGGGAACCGGACGAATTTCTTAATTCGTTGAGCATGAATGCCCAGGCTCATATGCAAAATGGTCGCATCGTAACCTCCGGTGCTGTTTACAAAGCTCTCAGTTCGCTGGCCAATCAGATGGGAAGTAATTTAAGCGAAGAGCAATCTCTCAAGAACGCCCGAACCAATATAACTATCCGTGATGGTAAGGTCAGATTAGATACATTGCTCACCCGGTTGGGGTCTCTTGGTGACCTTGTCCTCGACGGGTACTACTCATTTAACAATGATGTCTCCTATTCCGGTACCATCCTGTTGTCTACGGAAACAACTAAGCGGCTGAAGTCCAATAAAGGTTTACTGGGCGCTTTATCAGGATTGCTAAACGATAGTCACAGCGATCGTATTGCTCTTCCCTTTGTGGTATCGGGAACGATTGACCATCCGACCGCGAATATCGACTACTCTGCCCTTTCCAAAAAAGCCGGCGAAAAACTTGTTGATGACGCTGGGAAGAAACTGATAGATCTGTTTAAGAAAAAATAATGTACAAAGTTCATATCAGTCTGTTGCTGTGTGTAGCAATCTTGATGTCTGCTGCAATGGCACAGGGTCAACCCAGATTGTCTGATCGGTTGATGTCCTCACTTGCACAGAATAACAGTTCAACGCTGTTCCATATCTGGGTCTTTGTTGATAGCTCTACCATTGACCAGAATCCCGTAGCGCTGTCTGAAAAAGCTCTCCAGCGACGTGCCCGGGTTGACCCGATAAATTTCCTGATCGACCGAATGGATTATCAAGTATCTCCAGCAGCGATTGAAACTGTCCGCACAACAGGAGTCGAAATTCGTGGCGTCTCACGGTGGATGAAAGCAATTTCGGTTGAAGCATCATCAGGTCAGGTTTATCAACTTGCAGCCCTTCCCTTCGTTAGTAAAATGGATATGGTGCGTACCTTTGTGGAAATCGTTCCTGACAAAATCGTACCACTAAAAGGCGACCCGAGAATGAAAGCACTCGATTCCTTTGACTATGGGGGATCGTTGTTTCAAAATCGTTTTGTAGGAACAATCAAATTACATCAGGCTGGTCTAACGGGCCGAGGGGTCCGCATCGCTATGTTTGATACAGGGTTTAATCCTGATCATGAGGCTTTTGATTCGGCATCTGTTGTAAACACATGGGACTTTGTCAACAATGATCCCTATGTTAATGAGCCTGATTGTGAAGAGGAACCAGCATCAACCTGGCAGACAAATCACGGCACTATCACCTGGGGAGTAATCGCGGCACAGTTGCCCGGAGAGCTGATTGGAGTCGCCCCAGAAGCTGATTTTCTGCTGGCTCAGACGGAAATAACCTGTGACGGAACCGAAATCAAACGAGAAGAAGATAACTGGATTCTGGCTGCCGAATGGGCGGATTCAAATGGAGCTGATATCATCAGTTCCTCTCTTGGTTACTTCATCTTTGACGACGACGGGAGCTACGAATTCAGCGATCTCGATGGTGATACACCGTTAATTACTCGAGCGGCTGACATTGCCGCCTCTAAAAACATCCTGGTTGTGAATGCCGCCGGCAATATGCGTAATCATTCATGGGGACACATTCTGACCCCGGCTGATGGTGACTCGGTAATTGCGGTGGGTGCGGTAAAGGCAGATTCCACACTGGCTGATTTTTCATCGCCCGGGCCAACTGCCGATGGACGCATCAAACCGGATATTACTACTTTTGGTGTGGGTGTACTGACTGTTTCCCACCTTGGGGGATTGGCTACAGCCAGTGGGACATCGCTGTCCACCCCGTTAGTAGCTGGCAGCGTTGCTCTGGCTCTTCAACACGATCCCAGCCTTACTGCCGATGAGTTGCGAACTCTTATTCGGCAATCCGGCGATAGAGTCCTGACTCCCGACAACGACTTCGGTTACGGGCTGTTCAATGCCGTTAAAACCGCAGACATTATCCATTTCGATATCCCTGAAATAGTAGAAGTGGAACATGATCACTTCGTTTCCGTTTCTATCTCAACCAGTGGTCGGAGCGATAGTGTGCCGAACCTCTCGGCTTTCAATCTTCCAATTGGAGTGACATTTGTGGATCATAGCGATGGTTCCGGACGGCTCGATATCGTAGGCTCGACTGCTATGCCTCCGGCCAATCAGGTAGGTCTCATAGCCGATGTGGGCTATTTCGTTGATACCGCATTCATTACAATAACCAATCTTGCTTCCTCGCAGCGACCGGTTTTTGCCGGTCCGAATCCTTTCAACGATTCCATCAGTGTTTTTGTTTCTCCATCCGCTGGTCTCTGGCTCAGTGTTTCTGTGTTCAATTCTGCCGGCGAAAAAGTATGGGAGCAAGTCAACAATTCTCCGTCTCCGTCCGATGTAGTAATTATATGGCACGGGCGTAATGATTACGGAGCGAACGTGGCGAACGGTGTTTATCTGATTTGCGTTCGCACCGAGAAGTTGACAGCCCATGTGAAAGCGCTAAAAGTAGGTTGACGCTGTTGGATGGAAAATGAAAATAAAGGGGCTGACAGTGCTGTTAGGCGCTGCGCAGTCTGCAAAATAGATCTCAAGGGTCGTCTTGTTTACGTTGACGATCAGATAGAAAAGCTCTTGGGATATTCCCGCGAGGAATTGTTTGGTAAACTGTTCCTTGATTTTCTTGATGAGCCTTCGCAGATGATTATCGAAAAGCTCATCAGTCAACGCAACAATTACGAAACATTCTACGATTCCACCCGGATAAAACTTGTAACCGGAGATGGAGATATCGTTTCGGCTACAGTCGTTGTTTCACTTAATTTCATCGCTGGTAACCCGGTTAACTATATCATGATTATCACACCCGATGACAGCATCGTACACGAATCCCCCAAGAATGAGGATAGCGCCTACCACGTGTTGCTTGAAAACGTTTTGGCAGATGATAATAGCTTTAATATGAAGGGTTTTCTCAAAGTGTTAAAGTCGCTTTCCAAAGCCCAATCGGTTGGTTTATACATAATTCATGATAACTCGCTCGAACTAAGACACGTAGTTGACGATGAAAACGAATCTTTTGCTTCCATCTCTATTCCAGAAGCGAAAACTCTTCACCACCAGGTAGCAGAAACCGGTCTGGTGTATGATTTTACAAATCCGGAAACCTACGATGTGCTGGGAGTTACTGCAGATTATGTCCCCACAGAGTATGTTGCCCGCATTGAACTTGGCGATAATAATCAGTATGTGGTTCGTTTTATATATGATGAGAAAACGCTAAAAATTGATACTGTCGAGGGTATAGCTCGTTGTGATCTGGCCCTGCGGCTTGCAGCTCGTCTGACGAAACCGTACCCCCCACCTCAACAGGATCAATCTCAGGATTTAAATGTTCGTTTTACAGTTGGCCTGCTTGATGCTCTGGGAATTGGAGCTCTCCTCACCGATATAGAGGGAAACGTGGTTGGGCATAATCCTACTCTTCATCAGATGGTCGAACAGCAGGATATCATTGGCGATTTCGGTCGCTTTGCATCCTTTCTGGATAACCAGTCTTCAGATATCTCGATACGAGATTGCTTTCTCGATGCCTCCGATTCAACTTGTAATACTCGACTGCATGTCATCCTTCCTAATCAAACCTCAGCCACACTTGTGGTGATCCGCCTTGGTGACGGTTTGGAAGATTTAACCAGTCTGGTAGCCGTTATGTCTAATGGAATAACTGTTCAGCAAGCACTTACTGAAGGATAGCTGTACTGAAAAGGGTCTTCTGCATATCTTAATCAGGAATTTGCATTCTCAATCCCAGTGATTTTAGAGTCGTCGTCTTCGAGGAAGTATAGCCAGCAACCACTTACTCCTTTTTACTTGACTTATGCTGTAAAAGATGTAATTTATTAGCAATGTGACACATTGGCTGCCAATATGGCAGCTATGACATTTGCAAGTGTAGTTTTTTTATGGCGTTTGAGAATCTGAGCGAAAGAGAAAAACGTGTTCTCGCTAACCTTATTAACTACTATATCAGCTCGGCTGATCCGGTAGGATCACGGGTTATTGCCCAAAAATTCAAAATGGGCGTGTCATCGGCGACTATACGCAACACCCTTCAGGACTTGGAAGAGTTAGGGCTTGTTTCGCAACCTCACACGTCTGCTGGTAGAATACCAACGGATCTTGGCTATCGTGTCTATGTTGATTACCTTGTCCAGCCAGAGGAACTCTCAGAAACAGAGAAGGAGCGGATAAAACGCACCCTTCTACAGGAGGGACGCGGAATAAACGCAATCCTGGGGCAAACCTGTCGGATACTCAGCGAGATCACCAGTCAGCTTGGTGTCTCTATTGCACCGAGGTTTGACGAAGGGATTTTGAAGCGTATCGATCTTATCCCCATCTCCGAAGAGCGGATCATGGCAGTGGTGGTGGTTCGTTCCGGTTTGGCTCGGAGCGTAATCATTGAGGTAGAAACATCAATTCCCGAATCTTCCCTGCATGAAGTGGAATCCCTTCTCAACGAACGTTTAAGTGGGTTAACTCTCGGCGAAATCCGCGATACTATTTCTGCTCGGTTGTCGGATACCTCTGTAGGGGGACGACTGATCAAGCTCATCATTGACTCCAAAGAGCAGATTTGGACTGAGGATAACAAAGGCAATGTTCACATCGCTGGAGCGGACAACCTCTTGTTGCAACCTGAGTTCACCGAATTTGACCAGATATCACAACTCATCAAGTTAGTGGAAGATGGGAGCGTTCTCCGCGACTTTCTTCTCAAAGCAAAAGATGAGGGATTGTTCATCACAATCGGACAAGAAAACCAATTCTCAGAAATTATGAACTGCTCGCTGGTCACGTCTTCTTATCAAGTGGGAAAGATTAAGGGAACTATAGGTATAGTAGGACCCACTCGAATGCAGTATGAAAAGCTGGCTTCAGTGGTGGACTATACTGCTAAGACTATCACTCAGGTATTGGCGGGAATTGAGGAGAAAAAGGAAAACTGATTCATGGCCGACAAGAACAACCCTGATATGGAACAGCCCTCAGTTCAGGGCGAAGATCAATCCCAGCAACAAGAAGCCGAAGAAATTCTTACAGATGAACAGGCTGAAATAGAAGATGAAGATAACTCCGAGTCTGTACCTGATCCTGAAGTAGAAACAGAGCCTGAACTTTCTGAAGAGGAAAAGCTTTCCCAGCGTGTAGCTGAGTTGGAGGACAAGCTGTTGCGATCCGCGGCAGAATTTGAGAACTATAAAAAGCGCATGGCTCGTAATTATGAGAATTTGATACAAGCGGCTGGCGAGGGGATTTTAACGGAACTGCTGGATGTTATTGATAGTTTTGAACGAGCGCTCCAGCATGATGAAAACAACACTGATCTTGAAGCGTTCCAGAAAGGGACTAAGCTTATTCTCAACCAGATGATTGCTCTTCTGGAGAAACACGACGTAACACCTATCAAGTCAATTGGTGAGAAATTTGACCCTAATCTGCACGAGGCACTGATGCAGGTTCCTTCGGAGAAATACAAGGAAGGGATAGTCGCAGTCGAAATAAACAAAGGATATCTTCACGGGAAACAAGTTCTGCGCCATGCAAAGGTAGGGGTAAGCAGCGGAAAACCTGAGAAGGATAGTAAGGAAACAGATTTATGAAACGTTAGCAGGCTGTTGAAAAAGTGCTTTTTCATGCTCCTTTGCTAACATGAATGTCATCCTCGCGAAAGCGGGGAACCAGTAACTTATTGATCAATATGGATTCCTGCCTTCGCAGGAATGACAAGTCATGTAAAGCAGTCGACATATAGTCTCGTTTTGAGTTATTCAACACCCTGTTAGAACATAAGCTCGGGAAAATAAATTCAATCGAAACAAACAGAGATAGATTGATATAGGAGAATCTAAGTTATGGGCAAGATTATCGGCATTGATCTGGGTACGACTAATTCGTGTGTGGCTGTTCTGGAAGGTCAGGAGCCAACGATTATTCCAAATCAGGAAGGGGCTCGCACAACTCCCTCGATAGTGGCATTTGCGAAAGATGACGAACGTCTTGTAGGAGCGGCAGCTAAGCGCCAGGCGGTAACCAACCCGGAGAACACAGTATTTTCTATCAAGCGATTCATGGGTCGTAGGCACTCCGAGGTTTCTTCAGAAGAGAAGATCGTACCTTACACAGTAGCCGCTAATGATAAAGGCGTTGTCGAAGTGAAAATCAAAGGCAAGGCGTACTCCCCGCCGGAAATTTCTTCGATGATACTGCGCTATCTAAAAGAATCTGCCGAGAGCTATTTGGGTAGTGAAGTGACTCAGGCGGTTATTACTGTGCCGGCGTATTTCAACGATTCACAACGTCAGGCAACCAAAGATGCTGGTCGTATCGCCGGTCTGGAGGTGCTGCGAATTATCAATGAACCAACAGCAGCCTCATTGGCGTATGGGCTTCAGAAGGAAACCAAGCAGAAAATTGCCGTTTTCGATCTTGGGGGTGGGACGTTTGACATCTCAATACTGACTATCGCCGAAGGTGTTTTCGAGGTGGAAGCCACCAACGGCGACACCCATCTTGGCGGAGACGATTTCGACCAGGTTATCATTGATTGGATGGCGGAAGAATTCCAAAAGTCCCAGGGTATCGACTTGCGCAAGGATAAGATGGCTCTTCAGAGGCTCAAAGAAGCTGCTGAAAAAGCCAAGATTGAGCTTTCATCCACGATGCAGACCAATATCAATTTACCGTTTGTTACCGCTGATCAGTCCGGTCCGAAACATCTCGACCTGACTCTCAGCAGGGCAAAGTTTGAGCAACTTGCAGATGCGCTTGTGCAAAAAGCGGTAGAGCCTTGTCGATCCGCACTGGCCGATGCAAAATTGTCATTTGGAGAAATTGACGAAGTAGTTCTGGTGGGTGGTATGACCCGCATGCCACGAATTATTGAACTGGTTAAGGAGCTGTTTGGCAAGGATCCGCACAAAGGCGTGAATCCTGATGAAGTTGTAGCTGCCGGAGCTGCTATTCAAGCCGGAATCATGGGCGGTGAAATGGACGATAAAGATATCGTTCTCCTTGATGTTACCCCATTATCACTTGGTATCGAAACTTTGGGTGGTGTCATGACACGTTTGATTGATCGCAATACAACTATCCCAACTCGTAAATCTCAGATTTTTTCAACTGCCGCTGACGACCAACCGGCTGTGTCTATTCATGTTCTTCAGGGTGAACGCCAGATGGCTGTCGATAACCGAACACTGGGACGGTTTGACCTGGTAGGTATTCCAGCCGCACCCCGGGGGATACCGCAAATTGAGGTAACGTTTGATATTGATGCTAATGGGATTGTTCATGTAAGCGCCAAAGACAAAGCTACTGGCAAGGAGCAATCGATTAAAATCGAAGTGTCATCAGGTATTTCCGAGCAAGAAATTGACAAAATGGTTCAGGATGCCGAGAAAAATGCTGATGAAGATAAGAAGAAAGCCGAGTTGATACAGGCACGCAACGAAGCCGATCAACTTGTTTATCAAACAGAAAAAACACTCAAAGAGCATGGGGACAAAATCTCCGAAGAGGAAAAGACAAAGGTAGAGGAGGCTGTTAAGACGCTCAAGGATTCACTCTCAAGCGAATCAGCCGAGACAATCAATAATGCCAAAGAAGCTCTGGCATCAGCTTCACACAAGCTGGCTGAGGAAATGTACAAGCAGGCACAAACCGAACAACAGGCGGCCGCAGGTGCGCAACCCGATGCTGGCGCAGAACAAGGTTCGGAAGATTCCAGTGAAACCAAAAAATCTGAGAGCGATGGAGCTGTCGACGCTGAATTTGAAGTTGTCGATGACGACAAGAAGTAACTAACCTATGCCAAAACGGGACTACTATGAAGTGCTCGGGATTAACCGGAGCGCTTCCGAAGATGAAATCAAATCGGCTTACCGCAAGATGGCCATGAGAAACCATCCGGACCGTAACCCGGGTGACAATGCCGCTGAAGAACGATTCAAAGAAGCTACAGAGGCTTACGAGGTTCTCAAAGATCAACAGAAACGGCAAACATACGATCAATTTGGCCATGCCGGCCTGGAACAGGGGGGTGGTTTCGGCGGTTTTGGAGGGTTCGAGGGTGGTTTCGACATAGGTGATGCCCTGCGCGCTTTTATGCGTGATTTCGGTGGGGGCGGTGGATCGATGTTCGACGATCTGTTTGGCATGGGTGGTGGTGGCCGTCGACAGCGCAATCGTGGTGAGGATCTCCGTGTCCGTATCAAACTAAGCTTGGAAGAAATCGCATCAGGGGTCGAGAAATCTTTACGTGTTAAAAGACTGATCAGGTGTGATGCCTGTAACGGTAGTGGGGTAGCAGCCGGATCAAGTCGAAAGACCTGCCCGCAGTGCCGGGGGAGCGGTCGAGTACGCACCATGTCGCGAACTATATTGGGCACTATTCAGCAGGTTACTACCTGTAATATGTGTCGTGGAACCGGTGAGGTCATTTCCGATCCGTGTCGGACCTGCAACGGTGAAGGCCGTGTGAGGGGTACCAGTACCGTAAAGGTCAAAGTTCCTCCCGGTGTCTCCAGTGGTAATTACATGACTGTTGATAGCATGGGCAACGCCGCTCCCGGCAATGGAGAACCCGGTGATGTAATAGTGGTTTTTGAAGAGAGCGAACATGAATTCTTCACACGCCATGGGGATAACATCATATGTGAGTTGCCAATTGCATTCACAACCGCTGCTATGGGGGGAATTGTTTCGGTCCCGACTATAAAAGGTGAAGCTCAGTTACGTATACCTCCCGGCACACAGCCCGGGAAGGTCCTTAAAATGCGAGGCAAAGGTATCCCTCATCTTCATCAGAATGGGGTTGGTGACCAACTGGTACAAATAACGGTCTGGGTACCAACCAAACTCAGCGCGAATGATAAAGCAATTCTCGAGAAGTTGGAGGGTTCAGAGTCGTTTCGCCCACCAGAGGGGGGAAAGTCGTTCTTTTCAAAGTTGCGGGAGTCTTTTGGTGTATGAGTAAATCCTCCTATTGTTCAGGGTGTATAAATGCTGTTCCCACAATTTGTTTACAGTTACTATACACCATCGTTAAACCCCGCTTGGAACAACATGCACGCTGATATGATACCTATTGACGACAAGGAAGAAAAATCTCTGGCAGAACTACGGGTGGAATTACCACAATGTCACGTGGATGCTGTATGCGATTTCATTGTTGAGAATATCAGTAATGGACTTGTTCTCGAAGATGAAGATGACAACGGTTCCACTACCGTGATCTTCTATGTTGATCCCATTGATGTCAATAAACACAAATCATCCCTTGTTTCATACCTGGAAGGTTTGAAGGGGAACGAGATGCCTGTTGTTCCGGAGATCACCGGTCGCACCATCGCAAGTTTAGCCTGGGAAGAGGAGTATCGCAAATCGGTCGTACCGGTGAATGTATTTGAAGATATCACGGTAGTACCCCCCTGGTACACCGAACCGCAGGTTTCGCGCTATCAGATACTTATTGAACCAAGGATGGCTTTTGGCACAGGAAAACACGAGACTACCCGATCTTGCCTGACTATTATGCGCCATAGTTTCAAGGCTGATATGCGGTTTCTTGATTTTGGCTGCGGCTCCGGGATACTGTCGATTCTGGCTGATAAGATGGGAGCGAGTTACATAAAAGCGGTTGATTACGATGTAACGGCAGTTGAAAATTGCAATGAGAATTTCCAGATCAATAAGGTTACCGCACCTCACGATATTGTCTTTGGCTCAATAGAAAAGTGTCACGGTGATCAACCGTATGAATTCGTTTGCACCAACATTATCAAGAGCACGATTCTTGAGATGCTGGATGAACTTGTTTCACTGACAACCATCCCCGGTATCCTTCTTCTATCGGGCCTGCTGGATCGAGACACCGATGAAATCATAGCAGCGTTGGAAAAACGTGGACTAACTAAAATTGATATCCACCCGGATAACGAGTGGCGAAGCTTTATTATCTCCACCGGAGCATAAAATGTTAGCGCCGATTTTCTATGCCCCTCCGCAGAACCGGACTGAAGATATTATTGTTCTTCCTGCTTCCGAGGGAAGACATGCTAAGAATGTTATGAGATTAACCAGGGGGGCTCCGGTTATCGTTGTGGATGGTCTTGGTACTGCCTACCGTGGGGAACTTACAAGTGGACCTC
This sequence comes from Candidatus Zixiibacteriota bacterium, assembly GCA_003641415.1. GTDB lineage: Bacteria > Zixibacteria > MSB-5A5 > GN15 > FEB-12 > B120-G9. The sequence goes on from QNAG01000023.1 coordinate 16,865, forward strand.
GCTCTAAACAGGTAACAATACGCGTTCATACCGAGTCGCGACATTTCGGCGAACCATTGATTCGCCTGACACTTGCGGCAGGTTTATCCGCAGGGTACAAGTTTGATGAAATTATCGAGAAAGGCACAGAGTTGGGTGTAACACGGTTCGTGCCATTGATTACGGCCAAGTCACGGATAAAACTCGATGACCCAAAACGTATTTCATCGCGGCTTAAGCGTTGGGAAAAAGTCGCTCTGGCTGCTATCAAGCAGTGCCGTCGGTCGTACCTTCCCAATATCTCGCCCCCCGCACGATTAACGGACTTCCTCGCTCAGATCGAACCGGGAAACCTGAACCTTATCTTTCATCCAGATCAGAGCGCCTCACCCTTCAGCGAACTGCAGACAGGTTCCGGCTTTCAGCGGGCTTACATTCTGGTTGGACCGGAATCCGGGTTTTCCGAAGACGAGTACCGCTTGGCTCTTGGGGTTGGTTTTCAACCGACAAGACTGGGGCCGCGTATTTTGCGAACTGAGACCGCTGGACCGGTGGCTTGCGCCCTGTTGATGAATGCTCTCGGTGAGTTGAGATAACTCTACTTTCTTCCGATACATCTTTATATGGAAATATTATTTTTAATATGGATTGGTTTGTTTGGGCTGGCCATAGGA
>QNAG01000024.1 GCA_003641415.1 Candidatus Zixiibacteriota bacterium
CACTGGGAAATAGGTGAAAAACTTGGCATCCTCGATCTGTCAGCAGCAGCGCAAATTTCAGGTTCTGGCTTCTATATTTTACGCGGTTCAGGGGCGCGTCTGCAAAGAGCTTTGATAAACTACATGCTCGATCTGCACACAGCTGATGGTTTCGTAGAACATTTTGTTCCATACCTCGTCACGACTGATACTATGTACGGCACCGGACAGTTGCCAAAACTCGAAGATGACATGTACAAAACCGCTGTTGGTGAGGATGACCTTTTCCTGATTCCTACAGCCGAGGTTCCGCTAACAAACATATTTAAGAAGCAAATCCTGGATTACAAGCAACTACCTGTATATATGGTGGCTCATACGCCATGTTTTCGTCGCGAGGCAGGAGCAGCCGGTAAAGATACCCGGGGGATGATACGTGTTCACCAGTTTGATAAAGTAGAATTGGTTAAAATTGTTCGTCCGGAAACATCTTATGATGAACACGAAAGCCTAACCGCACAAGCGGAGAAAGTATTGAAGGGTCTGGAATTGCCGTATCGAGTATCTGAGTTGGCTACCGGTGATCTGTCTTTTGCAGCGGCACGATGCTATGATTTAGAACTATGGGCTTCCGGAGTGGAACGATGGCTGGAAATTTCCTCGGTATCCAATTACGAAACATTTCAGGCGCGCCGGATGAACTGTCGTTTTAGAGATGAAAACAAGAATGTGCTTTTTCCACACACACTCAATGGTTCAGGGGTCGCTCTGGCACGGCTGATCCCGGCTATCCTTGAGAACTACCAGAATGAAGACGGTACTGTCACCATCCCGGAGATTCTTCGTCCGTACATGAACGGGATGGAAAAGATAGGCTAATGGTGCAGGCTTCAAACAGATTAGGCTTAGTTGATCGGCTGTATATCAGCAAATCAACATTTTTTAAGGTATTTCTTTTGTTGGGGGCGCTGGTCATTTTCACTGTTTTCATCTGGTATACTTTTGAAGTAATTGAGCAATTGAAAATCGGTACTCGTTCACAGGTGGAGAAATATGTCATGATGTGGCAGATGGCTGCTAATTCTCCCACCTCCGGAGAGGAACTACAGTTTATTTTCGATGAAATCATCGTTAAAGCCGATTTCCCCATTATCGTTCTGGATGAGAATGAAGAACCAATCCATTGGCGCAATATCGACAATGTATCTCCCACTGATTATTCTCCTGAAAATTTGTCCCGTTTGAAAAACACTGCGAAGAAAATGATCAAACAAAACGGAGCTATCAAGCTGACTTTCGGCGAAGGCCAGATAAGCTATTTCTGCTATGGGGATACTCTCGCTATCCGACAGTTGACCATGATGCCGTTCATAGAAATAGGAATAGTGGCCGCTTTTCTGATAGTAGCATTTATTGGATTTCAAAATATCAAGCGTAGCGAGGAACGTCATATCTGGGTGGGAATGGCTAAAGAGACAGCGCACCAATTGGGCACACCTATATCTTCATTGATGGGTTGGGTCGAAGTTATGACCGGTGAGACTGAGTTATCGGAGAATCTCAACGATGAGGAGCGCACCCATTTTAAGGAAGCCCTCAGTAACATGTCGGTAGATATCAACCGCCTGCACCGGATAGCTAACCGCTTTGGGCAGATAGGTTCAGTACCCGATTTGAATCAGTGTGACCTCAACCAATTGTTGCTGGACACAGTTGAGTATTACCGTCGACGTCTTCCGTTTGAAGGGAAGGGAATTGCTATCTGTTTACAGACCGAGAAGTTACCGCCGATGTTTGTTAATGCGGAACTGTACGGTTGGGCACTGGAGAACCTGTTAAAGAATTCGCTTCAGGCAGTTGACTCACGCAGTGGTCGAATTGATATTAAAACAGAATTTGACCAAGCCGGGAAGAACGCCATTATAGAACTTACCGATAATGGTTCCGGAATTTCACCAGCTATGGCGCGCAAGATATTCCGGCCCGGGTTCACGACAAAGAAAAGAGGTTGGGGACTTGGATTGACGCTTGTAAAGCGCATTATAGAAGAATATCATGGTGGGCGAATTGTGCTTAAGAAATCACGACCCGGACAGACCATATTCGAGATTACTCTACCGGTAACTACGGACAGCAAAGGATAGAGATGACACCTAAAGAAGAGAAAAAACAGATACTCTGGGTCGATGACGAGATCGACTTGCTCAAACCGCATATCCTCTTTCTCGAGCAGCGAGGTTACGCTGTCACCAGTGTTATGTCCGGAGATGATGCTATTGAAATGGTTCGTGATCGACAGTTTGATCTGGTTCTGCTGGATGAAATGATGCCCGGCAAAGATGGACTGACCACCCTGGAAGAGATTAAGGTCATCAATCCACACCTGCCGGTTGTGATGGTCACCAAATCTGAAGAAGAAACACTGATGGACGAAGCGATTGGCCAGCGAATCGATGATTACTTGGTCAAGCCGGTGATTCCATCGCAAGTGCTGTTGGTCATCAAACGGATTCTTGATGCGCGGAAAATCATCAGTGGATCATCTATGAAACGCTATATGACAGAGATAACCCGTTTCAATCAGAAATTGTACGGTCCGATGGAACCAGAAGACTGGCATGAAGCTACTCGCATTATCTCTCACTGGAACCTTGAATTGGATGCCAATGCTGATGTTGGGCTTGAACAAACACTCGAAGGTACCCGCAAAGAGTGGAATAACGAATTTACCAAATATATCGAAAGCCACTATGAGCAATGGCTGCATAGTGATTCTCGCCCTATTCTATCTCCCGATGTCGTCGGTCAATACGTAATACCACGACTTAAGAAAAAAGAAAAGGTCTGTCTTATTGTTGTCGACTGTATGCGTCTGGACCAGTGGATGATGGTTGAGCCACTACTGGCAGAGTTCTTCGGTATTGAGCGTAACTATTATTACTCAATTCTACCCAGCGCTACCCCATTTGCACGTAATGCGCTTTTTGCCGGAATGTTCCCCGATGAAATCCATAAGGTTTATCCAAAAAACTATCAGTCGCAGGATGAGGGCTCATTAAACCGGATGGAGGACCTTCTGTTCGAGGATAACCTTGCCCGCAACGGGGTCCGCTTAAAAAACAAACCCCGCTATGTAAAAATCTACAACAACACCGAGGGAGAAGCGATAGCCAAACGGATTGCAGATTTCTATAGCAGCCCGATGGTTACGTTCGTGTTTAACTTTCTTGATATTCTGGTTCATGGTCGCTCAAATAACGTAATTCTAAGAGAAATTGCCGGCAGTGAAACTGCATTCCGTTCATTAATGAAAAGCTGGTTTGTCAATTCACCCCTGTTCACGATTTTGAAGTCGTTTGCGTCGAGAGATTTCACGGTGATAGTTACGACGGATCATGGTTCTATTCATTGCCATCGTGGTACTATGGCGCATGGGAAACGATCTACTTCAACTAACCTTCGCTACAAATACGGTGACAATCTCAATTCTGATCCCAAAGACTCAATCCTGATTAAGAAACCCCAGACGTGGCGCTTGCCATCGTTTACAATCGCAACAACATATATTATTGCGAAAGAGGATTTCTTCTTCGTGTACCCGAATAAATATAACGAGATGGTGCGACAGTTTCAGGATTCATTTCAGCATGGTGGCCTTTCGCTGGAGGAAATGGTTATACCACTGGTGGTCATGACACCGAGGTGAGTACATACATGAGACCAACTCTCAACGTCATTTCACACAGTGAAGATGAAACGCTTGGTCTGGCCGAGAAGATCGGACTGTTCTTCAAACCGGGCGATGTCATAATCCTCTCGGGTTCTCTCGGGGCAGGCAAAACAGTTTTTGTCCGCGGATTGGCTAGAGCGTTGCAAATCGATGAAGAACTGGTCAATTCTCCTTCCTTTACAATTGTAAACGAGTACCTTGGCGGTAGCATCCCCCTGTACCACTTGGATTTATACCGCATGGGAGATATATCTGAACTCAACGAGTTAGGTTGGGATGATTACCTGCAACGCGGGGGAATAGTGGTTGTGGAATGGGGTGAAAAGGGAGGTGACTGGCTTCCACTTCCGCACTACAGTGTCTCAATGCGCATCATAGATGATACTCAGCGAGAAATTGATATTCAGGTTATAGATTCATGAGCGAAAATGCTACAAAAGTACTTCTCAGTATTGATACTTCCACTAAAAGGTTGCTTCTTGGTCTCAGATTTGGTGGCGATAGGTTGGTGCAATCGAGTGAGGATTCTGAACGGTCGCACGGTCAGTTTATTATCAAGAAAATCGGCGAATTGTTCCAGTCAGCATCGGTGCAACTTGAGGAGTTGGAGGGGATAGTGGTTTGTGTCGGTCCGGGCTCTTTTACAGGATTGAGAATCGGGATAGCCGCAGCCAAAGGGATAGCTATGGCGCTCGATATTCCAATTGTGCCGGTTTCGGCCTTTGAGATTGCAGCTTATTGTCTACGCAACTTGAAAGAAGTGGTAAAAGTTGTGGTTCCCCTCAATCGGGAAGAGTGTATTGTAGGAACGGTTAATAAAGGTACCCATGATCCCGATAAGATCAAGATAGTTAAATACGCTCAACTATTTTACATGGTTAAAAACGATGCAGTGGCTGCCCTTGGATTCCATCTGCATGAGCGTTTTCCAGAAACACCTGCAAAAGATCACACTGAGATACTCAATTACAAGGCAGCCGATCTCCTTTACCTTGGCATTGAGAAGATTCTCCGGGGTGAGATTGCCGACACAGCGACTTTGGAACCGTTGTATCTTCAGAAATCACAGGCAGAGATACGCTTTGAGCAACGACAGCAAGACAAATGAACAGGTTATCGTAATCCGTGATATGGTACCTGATGACATTGAAAAAGTTGTAACGCTTGAAAAACAGATATTCTCCGATTTCTGGTCGCAATCTGCCTTTGTCGAATTACTTGGTGAAGAAAACTGTGGTGCGCAGGTAGCTACACATGGAAGCGTCATTATTGGCTATTCATGTTTTATAATTGATGATTTCAGAATGCATCTGGCCAATATTGCGGTGGTTAGAGAGCACAGGAGAAAATCGGTTGCGCAGCGACTTCTGGAAAGTATCTTACAACGAGCAAAGGAGGATAACTGTGAGTTCGTGTCTCTTGAAGTCCGACCGAGTAACATGGAAGCCAGGGCTTTCTATGATAAGCATGGTTTTTCCTTAATGCGGCGGCAGCAGAATTACTATCAGAGTCCGGTGGAGGATGCTCTGGTTTTGGTAAGGTTTTTGAATATAAAAGAATGATTGTACTACTATAGTATGGCGTGGTTTAGAAAATCAAAAGAAGGCCTGCCAACGCAGGAGAAAAGGAACATCCCTGAAGGGATTTGGACCAAATGTGATTCATGCGGTGAAGTCGTCTATGGGAAGAAGATGGAAGAGTTATTGTGGGTTTGCCCCAACTGCGACTTCCATTTCCGCATTCCAACCCAAAAATATATAGACCTGCTTCTTGATGACGGACAGTTGGAGGAATACGACATCGAAATATCCTCTTTGGATCCGCTAAAGTTTAAGGATTCCAAGAAATACCCCGATCGAATAAAAGCCGCCCAGCAAAAGACCGGCAAAACAGAGGGAGTAATTGCGGGAATGGCGACAATGGGTGGTATAGAAATATCATTTGCCATCATGAACTTCCAATTTATAGGGGGTTCAATGGGCTCGGTTGTGGGTGAGAAAATTGCCCGAGCTATCGAGCGAGCTATCGAGAAAGAGGTTCCGCTGATTATTGTCTCCAGTTCCGGTGGCGCTCGGATGCAGGAAGGTATCCTGTCATTGATGCAGATGGCTAAAACTTCCGCTTTATTAGCAATCCTCCACGAGAAGAAAATCCCTTACATCTCTATCCTTACAAATCCCACTACGGCAGGAGTTATGGCTTCCTATGCCTCATTGGGGGATGTTATCCTCGTCGAACCCAAAGCTCTGTTGGGTTTTGCTGGTCCTCGTGTAATCCAACAAACTATCGGTCAGGATTTACCTGATGGGTTCCAATCATCTGAGTTTTTTATGGATAAAGGATTCGTCGACAAGATTGTAAACAGAAAGGACCTCCGCGACACTGTCATCGCCCTGCTGAGATTCATGTGGAGTAAGTAATGCTGAAGCACACCTATGTTTCTGCCGAGCGGTTCATCCTCTCCCGTGAGTTTTTCGGCATGAAGCTGGGATTGGAGAATATCACCCGGTTTCTTGAAACTATTGGCTCTCCCCAAAACAACTACCATACAATTCATTTGGCCGGTACCAACGGCAAAGGGTCAACAGCTGCAATGCTGGCTGGTATACTACGAGCCCAAGGATACAAGGCCGGCTTATTCACCTCACCGCATCTGGTTAGCCTTCGTGAACGTATTCGCGTGAATGGGCGGTGTGTTCCAAAGCCCTCAGTAACAGCCTTTGTAAATCGCTTTCGCCCGGAGCTAAGTCGTCGCAAGTTGTCCTTTTTCGAAGTCATTACAGCTATGGGATTATACTTCTTCGATAGGGCCGGAGTAGACATAGCGGTTGTTGAGACTGGACTGGGAGGGCGTCTTGATGCTACTAATGTTCTTAAACCAGTTGTAACAATCACAACTGATATCAGCCGTGATCATGTCGAAATTTTAGGGTCGGGGTTACGCAAAATTGCTCGTGAGAAAGCTGGAATAATTAAGCCAGGAGTTCCTCACATAACTGGCATTCTTCCGGAACCGGCGATGGCTGTTATTTCTGATCGGTGTCATCATTTTGGCTCCCCTTGTCATCAACTTCATCCCGGTGAATTCGTTGTCGATTTATCTCGGAACACTTTGGATTTTTCCTCAAATGGTTGGTCAATATCCAGACTCCGTCCGGCGCTCTATGGCGGTCATCAACTGCGAAACGCTGCCCTTGCAATCAAAGTGGCTTCATTTTTGCCGCGGGCCGGACTCAAAGTATCCCGGTCTGCAGTCCGCAGAGGGTTGGCGCAGGCGGATTGGCCGGGAAGGTTCCAGGTAATCAAACGTCGCGGGAAACCTTCCGTAGTTTTCGATGTTTGCCATAATGTCGGAGGTGTGACAGCTTTTGTAGATGCTTTCAAAAATCGCTTTCCTGACTGTCGAGCGCATCTTATAACCGGTTTTGTTAAGCGTAAGGAACATCAAAAGATGTTCGATTTGTTGGGAACAATCGCCGATAGGTTTCATCTGGTGCCACTGGCTACCCGACGTTCGGTTGATCTGGGAGAGATGTGCAATAACATTGACTGGCGTGGTGTTCCCATAACAAGGTATGGGTCTCTCCGTACTGCTTATCGCCGGGTACTGAAAAGCTGTCAGGATGACGATATTATAGCTGTTGTAGGTTCACACTTTTTAGTAGGCGAATTTTTCGATAAGCTTGGGTTGGGATGAGCAACAATAAAAAAAAACGCAGTAAATCAAAAGCTAAGGGAATCCCTCCGCACCAGAACATTCCCCGGTCGTCTGGAGCAGACACAAGTGAACACAACCCCCTGTCAAATGGTTCTCAATCAGAGACAAAGGATTTCTCTGATCAACTTACTCAACTGACTGAAACAAACAGGCAACTGAAACGGAAGATCTTTGACCTGTACACGGTGTTTGAGATCAGCCGTAATTTCAATTCTGTTCTCAACTACCAGAGTCTTCTTGACTCGTTTATCCTTACTTCTCTGGCTCAGGTGAGTGCTTCTAAAGCAGCTATTTTCCTCAGAGAAGATACCCATTCGAATCATTTCATTATGGCTAGAGGTAAGGGATCAGGACACTTTCCTAATTCGGAGAAGTTCTTTAATAATGAGGGCAAGTTGGCTATTTACCTTGCCAAACTCAACCGGCCAGTCGTAACGAGCGAGTTGATCAACGATATTGCAGGAGAAATTGAACAGGAAATACTGATAGACTTTGACCCCGGGTTAGTTGTTCCCATGATTTTCCAGGCCAAGCTAATCGGTGTCCTGATAATTTCAGAGAAGTTCGCACATGGAGATTTCAATCACGATGACAAGGAATTTCTCTCTATTCTGGCAAACCAGATTTCAGTATCAATTGAGAATGCCCGTCTGTATGAATCTGAGAAAGAAGCTACCAAACAGTTGCGCGCAGCTCAACAACAACTGATTAACACTGAGCGTCTGGCGGCTTTGGGAGAGATGTCGGCTCGAGTAGCTCATGAAATAAACAATCCTCTGGGTATTATTAAGAACTACCTTTTGTTATTGCATCGCACTATAGGTCGAAATATCGAAGCCAGCAACTACGCCGATATCGTTAGTCAGGAGATAGATCGAATTGCCAGAATTGTACGTCAATTACTTGATTTCTATCAACCTGACAGAGACGATCTCGAGAGTGTCAATGTTGTATTGATTCTGGAAGAAGTTTTGGAACTTATGGATAGGCAGTTTAAGAAACTGAACATTGAATTGATTAGGAATTTTCCAACAGACTGCTTATCATTTGAAGGATCACCGGAAAATATCAGACAGGTGATTCTCAATATCATTATCAATGCTTGTGACGCCATGCCAGATGGTGGAAAAATTGAGATAGAAATGCAAACTTATCCTGATAACCTGATTATCCGCTTTTGTGATACCGGGCCGGGTATACCGGTAGAGATTATTCCTCGCATCTTTGAACCATTCTTCACCACCAAGCAACCCGGCAAAGGGACGGGACTTGGTCTGTCGGTTTGTTACGGTATCATAAAACGTCACAAAGGGTCGATAACATACACAAACACCAAAGTCGGTGGGTGTTTTGAAATAAAACTACCGTTTGCGAGACACCAAAATGGCAACGGATAAGAAAACTGAACAGATAATTATAATTGATGATGAGAAGCGGATGTGTGACTCACTGTCAGCGCTTCTGATTGGCGATGGTTATGAAGTCAAGGCTTTTCAACGTTCGCCCGAGGCAGCAGACTTCATCCGCAAAAAGAGAATCGACCTAGTAATCACCGACCTGAAAATGCCGGAGATAGATGGACTGGACATTCTTCGGGTTGTCAAAGAAACTGATTCCGACATTCCGGTAATCCTGATGACAGGCTATGCCTCACTCGAAAGTGCTATTGAAGCGGTATCCCATGGAGCTTATGACTATCTTCTGAAACCGGTTGAGTTTAACTATCTGGAGCTGGCGGTCAACCGGGCGTTGGAAAAACGTCGTGCTGATCTTTCTCGTCTACAACTACTTGAAGAATTAAAACTATCATATATGATCCTCCAACGTCGCATGGGTGAACTCAACGCTCTGTACGAAGCCGGCAAATCAATAGGATCAACAGCCAATCTCAAAGAACTGCTACGCCAGATAGTGGTTCTGGCCTCCACGGTAACAGAAGCCCAGGTAGGGTCAATTATGTTACTGGATGAGAACCGAGAGTATCTTACTATCGAAGCTGCTATTGGACTTGACAATAACGTTATTGTGTCCACTAAACTGCCTATTGGCGAATCCATTGCTGGGACCGTAGCTCAGAATGGAGAACCATTGATTGTTGAAGATGTGGAAAAAAGCGAACGATTCCGACGCATCAACAGAGAGAAATACGGCGCCGCTTCACTTTTGTGTAGTCCTCTTCGTATCAAGAACAAAGTCATTGGTGTTATCAATATGGCCAACAAGCAAAGTGGCGAGTCATTCAGCGATAACGACCTCAGGCTCCTGAGTACCTTTGCTTCTCAGGCTGCTATCGCGGTTGACGATGCTAACCAGTTTGATAAGAACCGTCGCCGTCTAGTAGAGTTCGAGATTCTTCATGAAGTAAGTAAGGAACTTCCCAATATCCAGTCGCTAAATGATTTTCGCAAAGCTCTAATTGGCAAGCTGATACGTATTTTTCCCATTGATTACTCTATATGGTTCAATTGGAATGCCGACACCCGTACTCTTATACCCCATGGAATAACTGGCGAGGTAGACTTTCCTCTCACAGAAAGCGGGGGGATTGATATTCGTCGTATCGCGCGCGATTCAATTTCTATCGGACCTGTTGGAAGTAACGATGTAGATTTTTCTGATATTAACGATCTATCATTATATTTATCTGAACAACTCAGTGAGAGAGATAATTTCCCGCAACCAAAACAAGCCTATATGGCCATACCAATTCTTCGCAGCGACGAATTTGCACACGTATTCTACATTGGTGCTAACTGTGAAAAGCCATATAGTGAAGATGACATCTCCTTGGCTCGGTTAGTGATATCTCAAGCATCTCTATTGTTTGAGAAGGAGCGTTCACTTCTAAACGCAACCCGCCTGATAACTATGGGAAACATGATTTCCGAAATCTCTCATGATCTCCGCCGGCCTCTGACATCCATTAAGGGAACGCTTCAGGTTCTGAGAATGAAATATCCTGAATTGATTGGTAATTCCGAACTCTTCAGTACAGCAGACGAGGAAGTTCACCGCATGAATGAGCTGGTCAGAGAACTGGTCAATTTCTCCAATCCGAACAAGTATGAAACTGAGAAAGTTGACCTGAGAGGATTAGTAGCGCGGGCGTCTGAATTGATTAGTCCGGATTTGCATAGGAATGGCATAAAGTATAGCTCCGATTTTGAGGATGCGGAATGGGATGTTATCATCAACAAAAACCAGATTCTTGAGGTATTATTGAACCTGTTTATGAATGCTATTGATGCCATGCCAGACGGAGGAAATCTTAAGGTTCAGGGTTTGATAAAGAAACCAAGCCATAAAAAACAGGACTACCTCGCGCTGGAAATTTCTGATACTGGTTGCGGCATCAAAAAAGAACATCTTTCCAGAATCTTTGATAGATATTTTACTTCCAAGGAAACAGGCACCGGTCTTGGACTGGCGGTTGTGGAACGAATAATCTCTGCTCACAATGGTACTCTTAGTGTGGCCTCAGAGGAGGGAAAAGGGACCACTTTCACGATGTACTTCCCATATTTAAGGTAGATAAGTGCAGTTGGTTGCGAAGAATTCGCAATTTTTTTGCAGTTGAGACTTGATTTTAGGCATTCTATTGCCGATAATTTATGCAAACGGTTGATTGATATATGGCAAAACCAAAGACAAAAATACTCGTAATTGATGATGATCCGAAGGTAGCCTGGATTCTAAAAGAGGGTCTGGAGTCAAAGTTTAATTTTGTTTCGGCTCGTGATGGCATTGAAGGTCTTCAAATGGTCTCCACCGAGAAACCGAATCTAATCCTGCTGGACATCAAAATGCCCGGTATGAACGGAATCGAAGTACTCGAAAAACTCAACAAGATGGAGAAACGACCTGATGTTATCATGGTGTCGGGTCAAGGCGATACCAATTCTGTGGTCGATTCTATCAAGTTGGGAGCTGCCGAGTTTATTAACAAACCGTTTGATCTCCAGGAAATAGAAATTCATATCAATAGCGTCCTGGAACGCAACACTCTCAAGCAGGAAGTTGAAGAGCTCAAGTCGGAGCTGGAGATTAAAAGCGGATGGAGTAATTTCATCGGTGATTCCCAAGCTATGCAGAAAGTGAAAGATATCATCGAACAGGTCTCCGATTCTGAATTGACAGTTTTGATCCGGGGAGAATCCGGCACTGGTAAGGAAATCGCCGCCAGATCATTGCATCAGCTTTCTTCCCGTAGTGATAAGCCGTTCGTGAAAGTAAACTGTGCCGCAATTCCCCGGGATCTTCTTGAGGCAGAGCTGTTTGGCTATAATAAAGGTGCTTTTACAGGTGCGCATAGGGACAAACAGGGACGTTTTGAGCTGGCTCACACAGGTACCATGTTTCTTGATGAAATCGGGGACATGCCACTTGAATTGCAGTCAAAACTATTGCAGGTCCTTGAACAACAGGAATTCGTACGTGTGGGTGGAAACAACACGATTCATGTTGATACCCGTATTATTTGTGCCACTAATCGTAATTTGGAACAAGGGATAGTAGATAAATCTTTCCGCGATGACCTGTTCTACCGCCTTAACGAGATAACTCTTCTTCTTCCATCGCTGAGAGAGCGCCCGGAAGATATTGCATTACTAGCGGATTACTTCATTGAAAAATACAATAAGTTGTATGGTAAAGAGTTCCAAGCCTTGTCAGGAGATATCATGTCTGCCCTGACAATTTTTTCTTGGCCTGGCAATGTGCGACAACTGGAAAATATGATAAAACAAGTTGTTGTACGAGGAGACGAATCTATCATTAATGACCTTATCAACTCTGCTGGAGCTATTCCTGCTAATACCTCCCAACCGGTAGCAGTTGGTGCTGGAGTAGGTTATGGGGCTGTTTCGCCTTATTTCGAAGGAGAACAGACTTTTTCACTCAAAAAGCGCATTGGGAAGACGGTTGCCGAGGAAGAGAAAAGGCTTATTTCTGAAGTTCTCACAAGAACCAACTGGAACAGGCGTAGAGCAGCAGAGATGCTCGAAATTAGTTACCGTTCACTGCTGTATAAAATCAAAGACTACAACCTAAACTCTGTCAAATAGAACAATTTTCCTTTACAAAAAACCACTTATTTTCGCATACACATGCGTTTAATAGGCATAAAATTGCACATATTTTTTTCTTGTAGATTTTAACCTATCATTCTTTCCGAACAGCCATTAATTGTAACTTTGTTGATAATCAATAAGTTCTGATATCCTGCAAGAAGAAGATATAAGCAAATAGTGGAAAAGAATTCCCGTTTCTCACTCTTACTCTCGTATGGAATAATACTTGCTGCATTATTATTGAACAGACATTCTTTTGGTTGTTTGTTGTTACAGTAGAGGTCGGATAAGTGGCAAACACGTTTGTTGAAAAAGTTGATTTAGAACTCAAACGAGCTGAAAGATATGCTGTATTTGTTTCTCTAGTTGTTTTGGATCTCTCGTTTCTTCAAAAACAGTTCGGTTCCAACGCTGCTGGTTTAGTGGCTCAAGTTTGTGATTCTATCCGGGAAAAAGTGCGTGATATTGACTCTGTCTCCACTCTTGGATCTCTCAGAATTGGGTTTCTATTGCCGGAAACACCACGACAAGGGGCGGAAATCGCCAGCCGTAGGATTGGCGAACAGATTCGAGACATTATTTTAGATACGGAAAGTTCTGCCGCAGATCGTGTTATTCCGATTGAGATGGCATCATATCCGGATGCGGCTGGAAACAGGACTATAAAGCAGTTTTTGGAAGACTTCGCCGAAGCATCAAGAAATTAGTCTCCCTTTTTATACCCACCGTTTTTATGAAGATCGCTCATCCCCTCAGGGTGGTCTTCTATTTACCGTCGGATTACAACTCTACCGTCTGGGGATTGACCCCTTATTTTGAGAAGAGAGTTGGTGCGCCTTTTAGAGTAATCTCTCTTTGTCTTGTAACCTTCTACCAGCCAAGAATTTGTTCAAGATTGGTGTTGAGTTTCTCGATTCTTTGTTGATAGTCAGATTTCTTGTTTTTTTCTCGTTCAACTACATCTTCAGGTGCATTAGCAAGAAAATCCGTATTGGCTAGTTTCTTTGAAATCTTCTCCAGTTGAATCGAGAGTTTATCAAGTTCCTTTTTGAGCCGGATTTTCTCAACCTCGATATCAATCAACCCTTCCAAAGGTACAAAGATCTCTGCCCCTGATATTATTGTCGAGGCAGCTACCGGGGGTTTTTTGATGTCCACTCCCGTATACAGATTCTCGACACGGACCAAAGAACGAAAGTACTCAATATGATTCTGAAGTAAGTCGCTGAATGCCTTATTATCGACGCGAACATAGAGATCAGATTTTCTGCCCGGGGGAACATTCAATTCAGCACGGACTGAACGGACAGCGGTAACAACTGTCTGAATCTGATTGAGGTCGTGCTCAAGTTCATCGTTCCTGAAGTGGCCATCGGCGGTTGGCCAGGGATACGATAAAATAGTTGTCTTACTGGTCTCGTCCAATCCCTTCAAATTAAGACTGATGTGCTCTGTAATAAAAGGCACGAAAGGATGAAGAAGACTTATGATTTTCCATAAAACGTAAGTGGCGACATTAAGCGATCCCTCGCGGATGGGTTCTCCCTGGACATCAGGTTTTATCAGTTCAATATACCATGAACAGTAATCGTTCCAGACAAAACCATAGAGAATCTTGGCAGCGTTTGAAAGATGGAATTCGTTGAATTCCTTATCGACAGTTTCAATAGTCCTTTCCAGTCGCGAGAGAATCCAACGATCAAAAATGACCAGATCATTCTCATCAACTCTGTCAATAACTGCCGGTCGTCCATCAAGACGCATCGTGACAAATCGTGACACCTGATGCAGTTTATTGATGAAATTGCGACCCATTTCAAAAGTATTTTTACTGATCCAGGGATCCTGACCGTCAGGAGTCGCCAGCACCAGTGACATTCTGAGAGCATCAGTGCCGTACTTGTTAATAATTTCCAGAGGATCAATACCGTTACCAAGTGATTTGGACATCTTTATACCATTGGCATCGCGAACTATTCCATGGATATAGACGTCACTGAAGGGTGCTTCTCTCATAAACTCATAACTCGCCATTACCATTCGAGCTACCCACAAGAAGATGATATCCGGTCCTGTTACCAGGACCTTGGTAGGAAAGAACTTCTCCATCTCAGGCGTTTTGTCGGGCCAACCCATTATAGAGAATGGCCACAGCCACGATGAAAACCAAGTGTCAAGGACATCTTCGTCCTGAACCAAGGTCTCTGGATCATAGCCCGGGCACTCATCGGCAGTGGGACGATCAGCGGAAACAAACATGCTGCCATCTTCGGCGTACCAGATGGGGATGCGGTGTCCCCACCATAGCTGACGGGAGATGCACCAGTCTCGGATGTTTTCCATCCAGTGTAGATAAGTCTTTGACCAGTAGTCAGGATGAAACTTCACTTTGCCGGTCTTGACAGCCTCGATAGCAGGCTGCGCAAGTTCATTCATTTTGACAAACCACTGATCCGACAGGTATGGCTCAATGACTGTGTGACAACGATAACAAGCGCCGGCGCTGAGCTTGTACTTTTCTGTTTTTTCAAGGAGACCCTTTTTCTCGAGTTCCTCAAGCAACTGCTTGCGTCCCTCATAGCGATCCAAGCCTTTGAACTTGCCAGCGTTTTCGTTAAGACTACCGTCAGTGTTGAGAATGTTAATCTCCTCAAGGTCATGACGGCGGCCGATTTCAAAATCATTGGGATCGTGTGCTGGAGTAACCTTGACCACACCCGTACCAAATTCAGGGTCAACATAGCTATCGGCCACGATTGGGATTTCTCGTTCGAGTATGGGCAGGATGACGGTTTTCCCGATGTATTTCTTATAGCGGGTGTCCTTGGTACTGACAGCCAAGGCGGTGTCGCCTAACATTGTCTCCGGACGGGTTGTAGCAACAGTTAAAAACTCATCAGAACCTTTGAGCTTGTACTTTATATACCACAGGTAGCTGTCGCTTTCCTTGTGTTCAACCTCGTCATCGGACAGTGAGGTCTGGCACGATGGGCACCAGTTTACAATGCGATGTCCCTTGTAAATCCAGCCCTTCTCATATAGGTGCTTGAAGACTGTTACTACGGCTTGTGACAATCCCTCATCAAGCGTAAACCTGGTTCGGTTCCAGTCGCAACTACATCCGATTTTCTTTAACTGGTTGAGAATCTTATCTTTGTTGCTATATGCCCAATCACTGGTTCGCTGCAGGAACTTCTCGCGACCCATCTCGCGGCGAGTTGTCCCTTCTTCGGCTACCTGTTTCTCAACTTTTACCTGAGTTGCTATCCCTGCATGATCGGCGCCCGGGAACCAGATTGTTTCATAGCCTTGCATCCGATGACGGCGAATAAGGATGTCCTGAATAGTATTATTCAGAGCGTGCCCCAGGTGAAGAATGTCAGTAACATTGGGCGGTGGGATAACGATCGAATAAGGTTGCTTTTTCGATTCAATGTCGCCGGCGAAAGTGCCCATCTCGAGCCATCGTTTGTAGAGACGGTTCTCAACCTCAACAGGTGAATAGGCTGAAGATTTCTTTAACTGATTTTGGTTTTGCTTGCTCATCTTTCTTTTTTTCCATACTATTCGCCGAACAAAAAAAATGCCCGGACAGTAACAGTCGAGCTATTAATAGTAAACCCACCGCAAGTTATTGTCAAGTGGCGTATAACTCTCCGGAATTGAATTGACCGGTATTATTTGTATCGTCAAAATATGGCTGATATCAAGAGTAAGGTTTTAGATAAGAAGACTCCCCCTTTCGAGCGATTAACCGCCCTTATGGCGCTGCTTCGCTCATCGGAGGGCTGTTCATGGGACCGCAAACAGACTCATTTAAGTCTGTTGCCGTACCTTATAGAGGAAACCTACGAGGTAATAGAAGCGGTTGAATCAGAAGACTTTACCGCTCTTCGAGAGGAAATCGGAGACCTGCTATGTCAGGTAGTATTTCATGCTCAACTGGCCTCAGAGGAAGGCCATTTTGTTTTGGATGATTCCGTCACCCAACTGGTGGAAAAGTTAATTGCTAGACATCCTCATGTGTTCGGAGACAAGAAGGAGCTTACCCCTAAAGAAGTGAGCGATCAATGGGAACAGATTAAAATTGATTCCGGAGAAAAGAAATCGGTTTTGGGGGGAGTACCAAGTTCTATGCCCGCATTGACAATGGCATATCGCATTGGGGAAAAAGCGGCTGGTGTAGGATTTGACTGGAATACCGCAGCGGAGGTAGTAGAAAAACTTGATGAAGAAATCGCAGAGATAAAAGATGCTTTTAGCTCTGATGATACCGATCAAGCACTTGAAGAAATCGGCGATCTGCTGTTTGCTACTGCTTCTCTGTCCCGAAAGCTCGGAACCGATCCGGAGTTAATCCTCAAAAAAGCCCTCAAGAAATTCCGCCAACGATTTGAAGCGCTGGAACAGCATATACGAAAATCCGGCCAACGGTTTCAGGACCTGAACCTGGATCAGCTTGAAGCGATCTGGCAGGAAATCAAATAGACTGTCCATCGTTGACATCCAGACATCAATTGAATATAATTGTCTTGAGAGGGACTGTCCCGATTCTGTGTGGTGAAGTTACAGCTTTTAGTATGCTGGATAGCGATTCAGTGGTGGATAAAGCTGAAACCAAAATGAGGATGTATTGATGACAGAAGAAGGACTATTATGTTGGAATTGCGGGAAGCCTACCGGTATAGTCGGGCGTGTGACCCGTATGGATAGTTGTGTCTACTGTATGGCCGACCTGCGGTGCTGTCGTGGGTGTCGGCATTTTGATCCGAACAGTCATCTGCAATGCCGCGAGCACATCAGCACACCTGTTAAAGACAAAGAAAAGAACAACTTCTGAGATTTCTTCCAGAAGCG
>QNAG01000025.1 GCA_003641415.1 Candidatus Zixiibacteriota bacterium
CCTGTGAAGTTGTTACCACATGCATAGGTCAACGTGGCAATGTTGATGGTATTCAGAATGATGAAGTCAATATCGCCGATCTTACTTATCTGGTCGCGTATCTGTTTGTCGGTGGACCACCGCCACCCTCGTTGGAAGAAACCGATGTAAATGCAGACGGCGATATTAACATCGCTGATCTTACATACCTGGTTGATTATCTGTTCACCGGCGGCCCCCCGCCAGAGTTATGTCCATGACGAGTCGGAACCAAGGCCCGGGCTGCACAAAACACAATAAGGGCTCGTCTCTGAATTGAGCGAATCGCCATAGTCGATTCTCGAATCGACGACAACATCTCGAACGCCTGGAGGACAAATATGCGTAGTTCCCTTTGTATTCTCGTGACAATTATCGCCGCGGCCGCTTCTGTGTTACAGGCACAGCCGGTCGAAACTTCGCCTTTCTGGCAGTCGGGATACTCGGGAAACTACAGTACCGGTATGATCTGGCGCGACTGCAACGGCGATGGGTTAATTGATGTCTTTTTCTCAAATGGGAACGATATGGCTCTAGCTAAGAGCACTATCTATATAAACCAACGCGGCGTCCTTCCCTCATGGCCAGCCTGGCACTCGAATAACGCCGACTACAGTGGCCACGGCGCCATTGGCGATTTGGACGACAACGGACGACCCGACTTTTTGGTTGCTAACTATCTCGGTCAGGGAGGATTCGGAACCCTCAACAAACCCGATGCCTACTACAACATGACCGGCCTGCCGAATGTCGTTGCGGACTGGCAGGGAGGGACGGCAACTAACTCGTTCTCGTGTGCTCTTGGTGATGTGGACGGTGACGGTGATCTTGATTTCGTCTTGGCCACCGGTGACGCCTACAACAGTATTTTCCAGTCAGATCAGATTTACTTCAACAACGGCAGCGACCTCGATGCCAACCCCGGGTGGCTCTCCAGCGCAACTACAATGGCTATGGATGTCACTTTTGGCGATCTCGACAATGACGGCGATCTTGACCTGATCTTCTGTGGAGACGACATCGGGGTAATGGCCTACTATAATGACGCCGGTACCATGCCAACCTCCCCCTCCTGGCAGTGTGATAGCCCGGAAGCAGCCAACACCGTAATCGTGGGAGACGTTGACAGTGACGGTTGGCTCGACATTATCGTTGCCTTTAACAATCAACTCGGAGGCAGCGGTGAGTTTCGAGTCTATTTCAACGATGGCACCGGTGTGATTAATAGCAGTCCCGGATGGCAATCATCGACTGGTGGCTATGGAGCAGCGCTGGCGCTTTATGATTACGACAACGACGGAGATGACGACCTCGCAGCCGGAAGATGGTGGGATCGACCGCGCATCTATGAGAATCTCGGAACGACTTTCACCACGTCCCCTGTCTGGCGGGCCGACAACAGCACCGTCGCCGAAGAGATGGCCTGGATCGATATTGACGGCGACGGTGAAGAACTATATGCCGACACGATCTACCACTCTGGCGGACACAAGGTATTCTACACCACACGTCATCCGTTACAGGAAGTTTCCGCAATCATAGTAGACGATGATATTCTGAACATAGCCGATTACTGCTATGATCTAGTCTCCGGCTGGGTGTCGCTGACCACGGCGCCGTCGTCACAAATTGTGATCTACTATCGCTTTTCCAACAAATGCGATCTCGCTATATCCAATTGGGATACCTACAACTACGCCTACGCTAACACCAACGCGCCGGACGTTGATTTCAGCGCTGACATAACCGAAGGGTGGGCTCCTCTTACCGTAAACTTCACGGACAACTCGGTGGGCGCATGGGCATGGTTCTGGCAGTTTGGGGACGGCGGCGACGTGTCCATTCAGAATCCCACGCATACGTATTATGGCGGAGGAGCCTACGACGTACAGATAGATAACGTATTGCCCGATGGGCCGCACAACCGTACCCAACGCAAGATGATTGTGGTTTTGGCTGACACCATCGACACGCCGGATGTAAACGCGATCACAAACAAAACAATCACGATCCCGGTGATCCTTACCAATACGCAGCCGCTTGATGGTTTTGTCCTGCCGATCAGCTACGCTGGTGATGCCAACTTGTCATTTGTAGGTATCAATACTGATGGCTGTCGCACTGATTATTTCGACCAAGTGCAGATTACTGGCCAGGATCCCTGGGTTAAACGTCTATCTGTCACATTGACCGCCAACATGACCAGCAGTAACATGCCGCTCGAACCGGGAACCGGCCCGATCCTGAACCTGGTCCTCGAAACGGCCGGCGCGATGGAGACCTCGAACATAACTGTCGCCTCCTACGGTTCCTATGATCTTGAATGTGACGCTGGTTATCTTGTCTACGAACCACACGCTATGGCAGGCTCGGTGAGTGTTTATCGTTGTGGTGATATCAACGGCAACAAAATCGGACCAGATGTTGAAGATCTAACTTACCTGGTGAACTACTTGTTCCTTGGCGGACCAAACCCAGTTGTGGAATTGGTGGCGGATATGGACGGAAGCTGTGATGTGAACGTTTCCGACCTCACGTACTTGGTGGCCTACCTGTTCACAGGCGGCCCAGCCCCGGACTGTGAACCGCAGGAGTGGTGATGGTCATACCCCAAACTCTGGATGCTGAGCAACATGACCTCGCCCTGCAGCAGGAGCGCACTGCTCCTGCCTTACAGAACCAAAAGATACTTAACAGCGATAGCAAGAAGGCAGGTAAGCACAGATAACGCTATTATAAAGTACCTTCTGCACATGATACGAACTCCCCTGAAAACGTTAGTCTCTACTGAAACAATGTTTGAGCAAGGGTAATGCTACAACCGATAAAGCCCACTAATATATTGTTGCGCAATCAAACAAGTTAATCTGCAGAACGAATATGGAGAAGCTGTATCTTTGTCTTAATATGGGAATGTCCCCACAGGATAGCTGCCAGTTTCATTATAATGAGCTATTGTTGTAAAGAACCATTTCTTAAACAGTCCATTACTATGAAGATTTTTTGGAAACTTGCCTCAACAGGACAAGTTATGTAGTATTACACTGACCCATTAAGGGAAATCTGAAGTAAGCTTTTTTATCAGGTGATTATGTCGAGATTAACTATTCTTCAACCTCCCAATCTAATGAGTCTCTCACGTGTTTTTTTAACACCACTGGTAGGATACTTCCTGTGGAAGGGAGATATACAATCAACTCATATCTGTGCACTTTTGCTGATAGTGGCCGGCTTGACCGATGGTCTGGATGGTTATCTGGCTCGTCGATTGGGACAGGTTAGTGAACTCGGGAAGACTCTCGACCCGTTAGCTGACAAGTTAATGGCAACCTCGCTGATCATTATGCTAATTTTTTTCAGGGATTTCCCCATCTGGCTGGCGGGGATTGTTGTTGGTCGGGATATAATCATCCTTTTAGCCGGGCTGATTCTGTTCCGCGGAAAGAAACTGGTAGTACCGTCAAATCTAGCCGGGAAATATGCTTTTACTTCAATTGCGTTTCTTATAGGGAGCTACATTTATCGGTTTCCTGTAGGAATATACATAACTACCTCACTAACACTTTTTCTAACAGGTCTTTCAAGCTTTTTATACGCACGAGTATTTTTGCGCCTCAAGCGCGGTAATCAACTGCCAATATCCCGAGACCGACCAATCTGGAAGACATTACGTATAGTTTTTAACATCTCCTTTCTGGCTGTCTATTTTTCTTTCTTCTTTAAATTTCTGGGATGGATGTAGCCGACCACCAGAGCCTTTCTATTGTTCAAGAAATTGAATCAAGTAACTCCGGAAAATGTCGCGGAAGGTGCTACCCTCATCATAATATGACCATCCAACGGAGTGGGTCAGCCTAGCCATTGTAGAGAAATACCGCCCCCGCAGAATGATAGTTTTAACTTCAATATCAAAAGCATGATTATATGCTTCGAGCACTCCGGCTATATCAACGTGACCCGACTCATAATCCTTTGACACAAGACCAAGGTATTGTATCGCCAGTTCGCGAGACCGGAAAGTACGAGGTATAACTCGAGCTATAGAAATAAGCTTCTCAACAAGGCGATAGATATTTCCAGTCATCTCTAGTTCTGCAGCATCGGCCTTGAATTCAATCTCGCTCAGCCTTGCCTTAAGTCGATTTCTCTCATGGATACGGTCTGTGCCATCAAACAAGGGTAAACTGAGTTCTCCAAAAACCGACCAAGTATCGTGCTGTTCTTTGAAGCTTCCGGGGTTATCTTCCAACTCGTTAGCAAAACCAAGAGTCGCTTTCAGAGCAAGTTCAGGGAAATATCTATCGCGATTCAGCGCAAGGAGTGATTTCTGGATATCGACCCTGACAGCATAAGCATTAAGGTCAGGATGTTTTTCTCGAGCTACATCGACAAGAAATTGTTGAAACTGTAATAGTTTATCCGATACCGATATTAATTTCTCAATGAGATCAAGATCACGATAAACAGTGGTGCCGGAAATGACATTCGAGTCAAGAAGCAATGGTTGATCAATCGGCAAATTAAATAGAGTATTCAAAGTAACTTCAGTCATCTTTTTCTCAGCCCGAGCGGTTAAAATACGAGCTATTGCTTGTTGACGCTCATCCTTCCAGCGCAGAAAATCTCCCAATCTGGTCTCATCTTCAAGATAGAACCGGGTAGCGGCAATCTCTAGGTTATGCTCCACCATCTGACGATAGCGAAACTGAATCTCGCACAATTCGGCTGCTTGCAGAGATGCAATATAAGCTTCAGTAACTGCCAGTTCGATATCCAGAAGAGCACGACGTTGGTCTATTTCGGAGAGATTTTTTCTTTTAGAACCAAGTTTGATCTCTTCAATCTTGTTCAGTGAGAACAAAGTCTGACGGATATTAAAATTGGCACGGTACTGGGAATTGCTCAAAGGATCAGTTGCATTAGAAATCGTATTGTCGTCAACATAACCAGCACGAGCAGAAATATCCACATTCGGTAGGTAGCCTGCAACAGCCTGACGGGTAGCCTGAGTTGCCTGCTCTACCGCATCTGATGTTGCGAGATACGTAGGGTTGGCTGCAACAGCTCGACTGATAGCCATCATCAGGTTGTAATGATCAGCTTCTTCCGAAACTGGAGACGGGATAATTTCGGCTTCTTCCAGAACATAGCTATTGAAATTGATCCCGCATAATCGAGCTGTTTCTTCATTAATCGCAAGCGATGTTCCTCCGCGGAATTCCACTGGCAGATCGGTTGGTGTTTCTCCTTGAGCAATTCTGATAATCTTAAAAGCGTTAAATCGAGCCTCGGAAACTACACTATGGGCGGAGCCTGTTGCAAATGCACCCCTGTTTACCAATGAAATGCCTTCCCATGTGAAAGCTGGGATTTTCATCTCAGATAGTCTTCTGAGAAAAGCACTTATCTTGTTGATATCCATCGCCCAGAGAGGACCAAGGTAGACAGCGTCAATGTCTGAAGGCAGTTGATTTAGAGCCTTAAAGTAAGCATAGGTATTAAAATTATCATAGCCTTCTGCTGTGATTGTTTCGAATCCTCTCCGGTGTCCTACTGTTTCTACCCGGTTAATAACTGCGTTACGTTCAACAGTATCACTGGGGAAGAAAAGCAAACCAAGCTTTTTAATTGGAATCAACTTTGTTAGGATTGTAAGGTCATCTTCTATTTTTTTTGGCTGCACATGAACAGTTAGATTATTTGCTACTGGTCGTTTGTCAGGACCGACGAGACCAGTTGCCTGAGGGTCAAGTTGTCTCATGGCTAAGATTGGTCTGGAATATCCAGCTTCCAGGAGATCTTCGACTACCCACGGCCCAACAGTTACCATCAAGTCAATCCCCTCAGTGGCAGATAATAAACGAGCCAGTGTCTTACAACTATCCCTTTTCCAGTCACCACTGGCGTATCCATACGGCACAAATACCATTTTAGTGTTTTCTGGAGAAAGTGCCTGGATTTGTCGCTCTAACTCCTCACGCAGTAGTGAGTGAGTAATACTCTGACCTGCTTCGAAATAACCAATCTTAAAATTGACCGACTGCTCAACAGCGGAAGCCAAACCGGAGCCAAGCACAACAGTAATAATTAGACCGATTAACAGAAAATGACGATAACACAACATCCTTATTTATCTCCCACATACAAAATATTCTCTTGAGCAGATAATAACGAAATCATAGACTTTGTTAAAGCAGTTTTATATACGCAAGGTGCAATGGGCTATCCTATCTTTCTCACATAATCTTGTATTCAGTGACAGATTGATTATATTCTCAGAAGAAAAAAACATGATGACCCTATTAACAGGATTACATAATGACTGACAAAACGTTTTCCCAACAAATCGCTGAGTTCGCTGTTGGACTCAAGTATGAAGATCTCCCCGATAACGTCGTCAACGAAGTTAAACGATTCCTGTATGACTCCATCGGTTGCGCTTATGGCGGATATCATACTAAAGACGTGCGGATTCTCCGCGAGATTTACACTGATATGGGAGGTAAACCTGAGGCTACGCTTCTTGGCTTTGGTGATAAAATACCCGCTGTCAACGCCACTCTCGTCAATTCTCTGATGGTTCGCGCCCTTGATTTCAACGACATCTACTGGAAGGAAGATCCTTCGCATCCATCCGATCTGATTCCAGCTGCCTTAGCTGTCGGAGAATTAGTCGATGCCTCCATGAAAGATGTCATCGTAGCTATCGTACTGGCTTATGAATTCGAACAACGGCTGTGCGAATTTGCCGTTCCCGGTGTCCGCGAGCGCAAATGGCACCATGCCACCCTGACCCAGTTCGTCTCCCCTATCGTGGCCGGAAAGCTGCTTGGTCTCAGTGTCGAGCAAATGGTCAATGCTATCGGCATCAATGGTTCCCACAATCACACCATCGGATGCCCAACCGCGGGCGCACTTACCATGATGAAAAACACCGTTGACCCGATGGCCGTCCAGAGTGGTGTCTTTGCCGCATTGATGGCACAGAAGGGTTATTCCGGTACAGTGGCTGTATTCGAAGGCAAGGAAGGTTTTATGGATGTCTTCGGTGATGGTTGGGCGCAGGAAGCGCTCCTAGGAAAATTGGGAGAGGAGTATAAGATTTTACAATGCAGCATGAAGGCCTTCCCCACCGAGGCACTTACCCACACCCATATTTCTGCCACGTTGAAAGCCGTCACCGAGAATGATGTCAGTTATGACCAGATAGAAAGCGTCACGGTCACTTCGATCGCCCGTGCCTGCGACATTCTCTTTGACCCGCACAAGTATCGTCCAGAGTCACGCGAGACAGCCGATCATTCGTTGCCATACTGCATCGCGGTTGCGCTAGTGGATCACAAGATATCAACACAATCGTTTTCGGACGAAAAGCTGAAAGACAAACGAATCTGGAAGGTTATCGACAAGATCAAGGGCGAAGCCTCCGAAGAGTTCGAGAAAATGTTCCCCGCTAAGCAACCCTCAAAAGTGGTGATAAAAACTACCGACGGCAAGGAATACTCGGAGTATCTCGAATATCCAAAGGGCGACCCGCGCGAACCAATGACTCTGGACGATCTTCGATCCAAATTCAGCGGTCTGGCTACCGGATCACTTGATAAATCACGCCAGGAAGAAATTGAAAATACTATCTTCTCCTGCGAGACTATATCCTGTCGTGATCTGATGTCAAAGTTGGTTGTGTAAATACCTGACTGATACCATTTAGCAGCTCAGTAAAAACCTGCGCACAGTAGATACCTTAACTACAACTGCGGGAACATCATCTAATTGCATCGCAGCGCTTTATTCTCTGCTAATGATTTCCAAATAGTTTGATACTCAGGAAACAACAGACAGCAAAAACCTAATCAAACAATTATAAATTATTTGGGTAACAGAGGGCATCTTTTGTCGATTACAATCGTTGTTGAATGTCGCTTACTACAGTTTCTGCTTGTCGGCAATATCCCCAATGATAGGAAGACGATAATTCTTCCCTTGTACTGCAAAAATAATCCCGGCTACTGACAAAGCTGCGGCTAGGACAATCAGCACTTTGAAGACAAAGTTGGCTATGCCGTCGATGAGAAAGAGAGCAGCAACAAATTCGACAAGGAATAGCATAACACCCTGACGGGCATGAAAGCGGGCTTCCTTATTCTCACGCATATTCAGAAGGGGAATAAAGCACAAAAAAGGAATGTATGCCAGAATAGCAGCCATACGCCCTTCTTCTGTTTCAAAACCGTCGATTTTGGAAGATGTTTTGGCTTGATCCTCGAAGTTGGGTTGTTCAAGTTCAGGAACTACATCCACTGGCTTATCACCAGAATCACTCTGAAAAAACGATTCGGTCATGAGATAATCCTTTTTCGCATTAACCTGTCGGCCAAAACAACTCCTTGCCAGTCTGGAAGACTTGGAGTTTGATTGGTTCATCTTCCGGCCAGCTTTCCAAAACTACCCGACCATCCAAAAGTGACACAATAAACCCCAATTTGCCAAATTCTTCAGTCCAGATATGTCGACGCGGCACGGCTAACTCTAACACCTCATCCAACACTGCATGACTAACTTCTTTAGTTTCAAAATGCCCACCTTCTTTCGGAAAAGGCAACGTAATAACCTTTCGCTCCGGAGCATAGCAAATCAGTTGCAGTACCGGCTCTTTGATAGATTCTACCGTGTTTCTATCAATGAAGTCAAGCCTAATGTAAAAATTCTTGCTGTCATAGGCAAAAAGTATTTCTGACAAGTATTGCTCAGCACGGTGCATTGCGCCACCTGCTTCTACGCAATTGTACGATCCCGCCCCAGCCCACTCATAGAAGTGTGTCTTGTGACCATCAATAACCGGTGTAATCAAGTCGTCAGGGAGGATAGTGTGCGCTTTAGGTGTTCCCCTAAAAATTGGTGAAAACAACTCTATAGGCACATCCAGCCCCAACAATTCGTACATATTGATTAGATGACGTCTGAAGATATTATCAAATTGTTCGTTATACGCTCCGCGATGTTCGTCACCGTACCACCAACACCAGTCCGACCCTTCAGCGATATAGATTTGTTGCCAGGCAGCTTTGAGTTTCACAGAATTG
The DNA here is from genome assembly GCA_003641415.1 of Candidatus Zixiibacteriota bacterium. Taxonomy (GTDB): domain Bacteria; phylum Zixibacteria; class MSB-5A5; order GN15; family FEB-12; genus B120-G9. The sequence goes on from QNAG01000025.1 coordinate 9,102, forward strand.
TAATCTTGGTGTTTCGACTCAAAAGTAACCAGAGCATCCCGGGCAGCAGCAAGATAGTCCCAAGCAGTATTGTCCTCCTCATGCCCAATCCAGATACGGAAGTTATGGTTGATCCATGACCCTGCGAAAATGGATGGTAGTTGACGTGGGTTAACGCTGGTGGCAGCCTCTGTCATAGTAACGGTCTCTATCTCTGGATCGGTACTCAGTTGGCGGTATAGTTCATCGAGAAAATCGTGAGCATCATTCGGAAAGTACTCCCAAGCATTCTCACCATCGAGAATAACTGGAATAACAACGTTTTCCATCCTGTTATTAAAAAGGCCGCCGATCCTCTTGAGGTGTGACATGAAATCATCCACTGCCCGGTCGGCATCCCATCCCGAGTACACAAACCCAATTCGATCTGAAATAGCATGGTCACGGAAGAAAAGCTTTAGCCCTGGGCCGTACTCATATACAGTGTGTAGGGGATTATCTGAACGATTTAAGGTAGATTTTACCAGAGAATGATATAGAATCTCCTCGTCAGAGGCAATCCACTTCACTCCCAGTTTCAGACAGATGTCAGCCACTTCCTCCGACACAGATCCTTCTGATGGCCACATACCCTGTAAGGGTCGATCAAAAAGTTCCTCGAATTTTTCCATCGACATAGCGATTTGACGTTCGGCATCTTCAGGGTGACAAAACCTTACTTTGGGTAAAGTGATACTGGGCAACGCCTCCCGTGCGCTCTCGGTGTCACAAAGGAGTGGCAAAATGGGGTGGTAGTAGGGAGTAAACGAGATATCTATAAGTCCTTGGTTATAGAGATCGCGATGAGTAGGAACTATTCTCGCAATGACATCCATTTGCCAGTCCAACAAAGCTTGTTTTTCCTCTTCGCTGAAGTGGCGTTCCTTTTGCAGCAGCGATCGAATTGGCTCTTCGTTGGCAAACAGAGGATCAACCCAGACCAGGTTAGACCAAACTTGTAAGTCTCGCAATTCCTCCGAGGAGAATAAAGCCGGCAAGACCAAATCATCTGGACAATTGCTCAGTTTCTGGTACAGCTCCCGGTATCGGTTATGTGGTTCTATCATCCGCGGAGGATGGGCAGAAAAAAATGTAGCGAGGATTTCGTGCCGCTGTTCCTCAGTCAGACTTTCAGCTTTCAATCGACTTAGATCAAGATGGTTATCGCTGCCGCCATCGAGATAGAGTTGAAACTGGTCCAATAGTGAGGGAACGAGGTTGAATGTCGTTTTGACATTTTCATATCGCACAGCCATAAGAGGCATATCAAGGTAGTCTTTTATTGCGTGGAGACGGACCCAAGGGAGAACCATCCGATTCGATCCTGGTTCCTGATAATTGGGCTGATGCATGTGCCACAGAATGGCAACTTTTACCGGTTGGGATACAGCCACAAGAAATGCCCCGCTTAAAAGTGTTATTCAATCTTTACAATTGCGAATTCTCACTAAAATAGCGAGCAGCACGTTTGTAAAGATCAGTTTTTTCGTACTTCTCTTTGATAATATCGAGTTGTGCCTTAGACTGATCTACATTCCCAGCCAATAGATAATTCCGTACAGCACCAAAGAGATAATCACCCTCAAGAGGACCATCAGGGAATGCTGCTACGGCTTCAGTATAGTTAGTAGCTGCATCTCCGAACTGCGCCTGATTTTCATAGACTGCCGCCATCCCACCATAAGCTGCCGATAGGTAGAGAGGATTGTCCTTAAAGCGACTGATATACATCTCCCAGTATCGGAGAGCTTCAGTGTAGTTGCGAATCTCGAAATTGATATTACCAAGAGCAAATATGCTCTTGTCAAGCAAACTCTTATCGGTGGTAGACTCTATCAATTGTGTCAGGCTGGCTAAAGCTACTTGTCGGTTGCCGCTGCGGTATTCCATTATGGCTCGGGCATAGGAATCAGCATCACGAGCCGCAGCTTCTTCCTGACTATTGAAATAGTAGGTCACCGCAACAAAAATGAGGGCTATAACTACAATTCCAATTACCAGAAACTGCCAGTTCTCCATCACTTGTTGTCGGGAACTAAGAACAAAAGTGGCAAATTTGTCTTCTTTAATCTGCCTTTTGGTCAATCTGACTTTGCCATCATACATATTTAATCTCCAGTAGTTACTTACTATGAATTATCGGCAGTTGTCGAGTGCGGGTTAGAAAGAAAAAGCAACGGGTGAAAACAACCAGTTCTCACCCGCCCAATAAATCTGCCTTAGAAATATCCAGTGAACATCAAATTAAAGTGATGGTCCTTTTTCTTAAGGTCAAAACTTTCTATTCCTCTATTACCTATATAATCAGTTGTAAAATCATAAAAACTATAGGTATATGCACAATCCAGATGAATCTGTTCCCACCAGATACCGGTTCCAAGAGAAAGGGAATAGCTGTAAGTGTTATGTTTTTCTCTATTATAATTTATGTCAATATCTGAGGCCGGACGAATTAGAGGAGAGAAGCCCAAACCTGCTCGTACAGGAACTTTCCCGATTCCCGTCTCCATCATATACTCACCACCACACCGTAAGTCTATTACACTGTACCATTCAGGATCGAACTCTGTAAAGAACTCCGTATTCTCACCTCCCGGGTCAAGGAACACACTATCCCGAATGTTTATCTTAGAGTTTCCGAAAGCTCGATAGATACCATCGGCCGCAAGCAAAAGCCTATCTGATGCCCGATAAGCAACCCCGAGCCCGATAATCCATGGAACATCATACTTAATCATAATATCATCATAATAAGTCGTATCTGTACCCTCATTAATCGAGAGGTCATTTATACTATGGATTTTGTAAATGGATTTGCCTGTCTTAACATTGAGAGAAAATGGTGTACGAATAACACCACCTATGTCAAACTTCTCTCCACTATATTTAGCTCCAATAGTGAAGTTAAACCCGGAAAACTTATTGGAATCCAGCACCTGAGTAGAATATGAGTCTTTGACATTTTGCAGAGTAAAGAAATCCACAACGGAATCACAATTGGAGAAAGTACGTTCGTCTCTTACGGCAGTACCCATAAAGATATTGACAGCTACACCGACAGAAACATTGTTGTATACCCTTGTACCAGCGCTGAAACTTACCGATGCCAGACCACCCCACAGCTCGGATTCGGAACAGTTTTGATAAAGTGCTGAATCTTCGACATATTGTTCCCCTCCACCGATGTAGTGGCGTCTTAGAGACCAGAATTCGTTCGAGAGATTGTATGTCTCATACTCTTCAGCGTTGCGAGTATAACTGAACGAGCCAACAAACGGATGTCCCTTGATACGAATTGGCGAAACAAAGTTAATTGATGAAACCGCCCCAAATGAACCATCATGACTTAACGTCAAATCATCAACTATTGCCTGTGTTGAAAAAGTTTCACCGCGTGGCATCAGAGAACCCCACGAGAGCGAGATTATCGGTTTTTCTAAACCATACAATCCGGCCGGATTCCAACTCCCAGCAGTATTATCATCAGACACGCCAAGAAATGCTTTTCCCATTCCTTCTGCGCGTGCTCCACCTCCCGAGAAGTCCATTTTGAAAGCTTCTACTCGGGCATATTGCCCCATCACAGACACTGATAAAAACAGAACCAGCGCAACACTTCTAAGAAACAAGGACATCATGCGTTTTGTCTCCTTTATAGCAACAGCAATACTTGTTATCAATCTATAGACGCTCCAAGAGCGAAAAACAATTAACAAATATATTGTTGGTTTCCGACTGTGTCAAACACTTTCGCTGATAAATTATCAACATATCTTATTGCTCTTGAACAGCTTGTAGATTTACCTGCTGTATTCAAAAAGAAAAAATGAATAGAAAAATGCTCTCCCACACTCTTCCCCGGTCTGGGTAAATATATTTTAGCATCGTAAGTGCATGATATTATCATAAATAGCACCTGTATTCCCAGCTTAAAATCGATCAGGACTTATCAGGATAAAACTCTGGAAACTCAATCGACTTGCCGATTTTTCTTGCGTTTAATGTGAATTTGCATATTATATAAGGTTGTTGTAAGGCTCTGAAAGGCCGATAATTGTTCATGGGCACATGCCTTGACTTAGGAAAAAGAAATAGTTTCGATAGAGGTTCGTTATGGCTCACAAAAAAGGTGTAGGTTCATCAAAGAACGGTCGCGACTCCAATTCGCAGCGTCGAGGGGTCAAGATATTCGATGGTCAGGCAGTACCGGCGGGATCTATCATTGTTCGGCAGTGTGGCACACCGCTCAAGCCCGGTTACAATGTTGGGATAGGTTCGGACAATACGTTGTTTGCAAAAATTACTGGAGTGGTAAAATTTGAGCGTGTAGGCCGGAGTGGGAAACGGGTTTCGGTATACGAATAACGTTTATTAATATAAGATAAGTATATGGTCGCCGCGATTGTAGCGGCGATTTTTTTAGTTTCCACTATTCAACTCGAACAAATCCGATTGCTTTCGATTGTGTTACAACTATATTCGGGACAATATCATGGACCGATTATTAAACGACCTTAATGATGACCAGCGTATAGCAGTTACCACTACCGAAGGCCCCCTATTAGTTGTGGCTGGGGCTGGTTCCGGCAAAACTCGCGTACTTACCCGTCGCCTGGGATACATCCTTACTCAACAACTGGCCAAACCGCACCAGATATTAGCTGTTACTTTCACAAATAAAGCAGCTGGAGAAATGAAAGAACGTGTGGCTACGCTGTTGGGGGAAAACATCTCTGGGATGAATATCTCTACGTTTCATTCTTTCTGTGCCCAATTACTTCGTCGTGAAGCTGAAATTATTGGGTACAGCAATAACTTTGTTATTTACGACTCTGCGGATTCCTTAACTTTAGTGAAAAGATGTTTAAAAGATCTTAATTTATCGACAACACAGTTTTCTCCCAAAGCGCAACTACGGAAAATATCAAACGCCAAAAATCAGATGATAGGTGTTGATGAATTTACCCGGCAAGCGACCGGGTACTTTGAATCCACCACCGCTGACATCTACTCTTTATACCAAGAGCGACTGCGGGACTGCAATGCTATGGATTTCGATGATCTGCTGTTTAACTCAGTCAGTTTACTTACACACAACAAGGATATCAGCGATCACTATCGGCAACGTTTCCGTTATATTCTGGTGGATGAATACCAGGACACGAACCATGTTCAATACCTGTTACTGAAAAATCTCGTTGGTGAACATAACAACATTTGTGTTGTTGGCGATGAGGACCAGTCAATTTATGGCTGGCGTGGAGCAGATATCCGAAATATCCTCGAATTCGAAAAGGATTTCCCCGGAGCTAAGTTGATTAAACTGGAAACGAACTACCGCTCAACAGATGTCATTCTCAAAGCTGCTTCGGGAGTGATAAAGAACAATATCGCACGCAAGGATAAAGTCCTGCGGACAAGTTGCACCGGCGGCGAAAAGATTAATCTGTATCTGGTGGATACTCCCCTTGATGAGGCAACCCATATTGTCGATCAAATAGAGACTAATCAGTCAGTCTGTGAACTGAAGGATAGCGTCATTTTATATCGGACTAATGCCCAGTCAAGGCCGTTCGAAGAGGAATTGCGACGGCGTAATCTTCCATACCAGATTGTCGGAGGAATATCCTTCTATGAACGCAAGGAAATCAAGGATATCCTGGCGTATCTCAAGTTGATATCCAACATCCGCGATGATGTTTCATTCGTTCGGGTTATCAACTCACCGAAGCGAGGGATTGGACAACGAACGGTTGGAAACATTACCAAAGTAGCCCGAAGAGAAAACTTGTCGCTTTATTCAACATCCTTGCGAGTATCAGATTGGCCTGAATTGGCAAATCAAGCTGGCCGAATTAATGGCTTTACCGATCTTATCGAAAGTTTCCGCAAGAAACAAGAAATAACTCCTGTTGATGTACTCGCAAAAGACTTGGTCGAAGATCTAAAGCTCGTTGAAGAACTACAGACTGAAGACAAAATCACAGGTCAGACTCGTGTCGAGAACGTGGCAGCTCTAATTGACGGTATGACTGAATATGCAAAAAGCAACGAATCTCCCACTTTGACCAATTACCTTGCAGAGATATCTCTCTTTATCGATCTGGACAGTTATACCGAGACCGAAAACAAACTTGCTCTGATGACTATTCACACTGCCAAGGGGCTTGAGTACAACTCGGTTTTTATGGTTGGACTGGAAGAAGGATTGTTTCCTCTGGCGCGCTCGATTACTGAACCTATGGAACTGGAAGAAGAACGTCGACTGTTCTATGTCGGGGCTACCCGGGCTGCTAAAAGACTCTATCTTTCCGCTGCTACTAACCGACACCGCTTCAACGGCGGACAATCAACCCCATCACGCTTTATCAAGGAAGTAATACCAAAAGATCTCCTCGAAATTTACGACTATCGCACGCACTTCAATCACCAATCCAAATGGCATACGTCTCAAGATAAAATTAAGTCTCAATCAGAAGAAGATATTGCACAGGGAGTCCACTATGAATATGAAGGTCACGAAGCATTTCGCATCGGAAGGATAATTCAACATCCTACTTTTGGACGGGGGAAAATATTCAACATTGAGGGGTATGGTGAGTCACTTACTTTGACCATAATGTTCACAGGTAAAGGGTTGAAGAAAATCATGGTCAAGTATGCCAAGTTGACAGTGATTGGTTAGGGTAAGAGTTTAAAGAACTCCTTCATTTCCATCGAGAAAACACAATCATCAACGATTACTTTAGCAACCCGTCCACCCACTTCGATAGTAAAGTCTCTTGAGGTAACCCTTTGAACCCGATAATACCCACTACTTTCCCCCGAGCCAGCCCGGCAATTATTCTTCCCTTTTTCGAATGTTCAAAAGATACGCCGTGACCACCGTCGAACCTGATCGTTGATGGAATTCCCAAGGAGCTGCCGGTATTCTCGGCATAGGCGCACAACGACAAGTATTGCTCTCCGCTTTCATCCGGAGCTAAAAACAGTGTAACTGTATCACCTTGAGTCAGATAGTCAATTGTATACACTTGATTCAAATTCGGAATGTCGAGAAAATTGTAGGCGTAATAATGCGCCGATGCTGCCATCTGGTAGCGGAAGGGGAACAAGATGAAGAAAGGTGGAGTCTCCGGCAGGGTTTCGATACCCTTGTCAATCAACCGAGCAAGGTTCAACATTGCGGCACTGTCGGACTCCTTTTCAATTGAAAGGGTAACGACATATTCAGAATGAGTGAAATAACGAGTAGTGCCAACCGTAAAGGACTCCGCCCCTGGCGGTGTGAGAAGTACTCCGTTGGGTCGCCGACTGGCGTAAAGACCATAGGCGTCCTGAAGTTCAGCACATTGAGCGATCTCTACACAGACAGGAGTTCCGGACACATCATACTTGGTTGAAGCTATTCCAGCACAATTGTAAGATATGTAATGATCGGACCACTCACCCAGATAGTCTTTCATCTCGTTGACTCGCACTATGCGCACCGAATCAACACGTTTGATATCGGCAATATCGAAAACTTCGGGAAGAAGCTCATCAGCATCGAATGGCCAATCAGCCAAAGTCTGCAAATTAGGACCGGCCTTTTTGATCGATGGTTTACCATCACTGGTTTCCTTTTTATCGCATGATAAGCTACTAAAAATCAACAACGCGCCTATCAGGACAAGGATTGTCTTTATTAAACATACAGGACAAGACTGGCTGTTATTAACCATAGCATCACCGTAAATAGTATGGGTTTATCGCTTATAAGAACTCGAGTTGGTGAGCCTCCCTCTTCTTTTCTGTGAATAAGGTATAGATACCGAAACAAACCATAGACCACAAAAGGTATCGTAACAAAGAGGTTATCAGTGCCGAGTTTGACTGAAACCTCTGTCGAAAAGCTATATAGCATATATATCACTATAACTGCCGACGTTATCACTACAATGAATTGATCCAGCAAATAGGACGAGTACATACTAAGTGTCTTTCTGTGAGACATAGCGGAGTCTTCAAGAAATACAAGCTCATATCGTCGCTTACCCAATCCAAGAAACATTGCCAGTAAAAGAGTGTTTATCAACATCCAAGTTGAGGCAGGGACCTCGATTGCAAAGGCGCCAGCATAGGCTCGAATTACAAAGCTCAGAGCTACAACCATGACATCCACAATAACGATGTTCTTTAGCCACAAGGTGTAACCAACATTGAGTCCAATAAAAGCAAGTGCGGAAAAGAA
>QNAG01000026.1 GCA_003641415.1 Candidatus Zixiibacteriota bacterium
ATATCAGAGCATCCGTTTCCGGGACAGAGATTCAAGCCGCAGCTGAATTTGCTCTGGAATTGGTGCCTCAGGGTAGTAACGGGAGTATTGGTATTTCTCTCTCTGATCATGTTCTTCTTGCCAGTGGTGCTGACACATCTGTTGTGACGATTGCGGTTGCTGATTCCACAGGTCAAGCGGCGCCTGACGGAACCGTGTTAAAGTTGGTTGCTGGTGATCGGTTTGTAGATGTTGATGGAGATGGCTACTGGTCACTTTGCTGTGATTCATTAGTAGAAGATATCAACAGTGACGGTGATTTTAATGAAGTAGGAACTATTCCCGCCACGGTTACAGTAAGTGGTGGTGCCGGACAAGCAGTTGTTAACTATATATCCGGTACAGATTCTGGAATAGTCTATATTCGGGTTTCAGTTGACGATAACGGTCTGGGAGCCTATCGCGAAAAACCAATTCACCTAACCCCGACTATCAAAGCTGGATATGTTGGTATTTCAGTTTCACGAGCCGAAGTTTTAGCTAACGGTTCTGATACCACTATCGTGACGGTGGCGGTGTGTGATGCTGACGGAAACCCAGCGCCTGATGGCACACCTGTTATTATTGTGGCAGGAGAGTGCTTTTATGATTCCGATGGTGATGGTCTCTGGTCTCAGTGTTGTGATTCACTCATTGATGACTATAATTCTAATGGTGGCTGGGACGCTATAGGTTCCATTGCCCAAACTGCCATTATCTCAGGCGGTACTGGTGAGGCTACTGCTGTATACTATGGCAGTACCGACTCTGCTACTGTCTGGATCAAAGCCACGGTTAACACTGTTGGCATTCAAGGACGGGCTGATTTCCCCATCCAATTGCTTCCCCCGGGACCAGGTTCAATTGAGGCTTATCTCTCAAATGACCTGCTGTTTGCTAATGGGGTAGATACGTCTATTCTTACAATTCAGGCTTGGGATGGTTTTGGAATGCCAGTACCTGAGTCGACCCTTGTGGTAGTTACAGCGGGTGAGCTTTTTGTTGATGTTGATAGTAATGGCTACTTCTCGTTAGGGGTAGACTCAGTGCAATTCGATGCTAATAAAAACGGGCGGTGGGATGCTATAGGTATGGTTAAGCAGTATAACTATTTCCTTGGTGACAGTGGTATTCTGCACATACCGTATGTTTCAGGACACATCCCCACTACTGTTTATATGAAGATAACAATGGTCGATCCCAAAATTCGGTCAGCTATTCAGATACCACTTCAACTTCAAGCAGATGCTATGATTAGTGCTATCTATTTATTGTCAGATTCAATGAATCTGGTTGTTAAAAGTTGTGGTGGCATTGAGATTGCCAACATGCATGCTATCGGATACGATATTCACGGTAATCCGGTTCCGGAAGGGGTACCAATCGATTTCCTCATTACCGACGGACCGGGCGGTGGTGAACATCTAGATACAGTTGGTTATGGTCCTTACTCGGTATTGACAAACAGTTTGGGTGAGGCAACAGTTACGTTGCATTCAGGTACAATTCCAGGGACAGTGCGCATCCGCGCTCGCGCTAATGATACTGTTCTGTCTAATGCTGCTCTGGTTATGGTTTCAGCCGGGCCGCCTAAATACATAGCCACTGCTGCTGAGTTTTGCAATATAGGTCTTTGGGATTATACTGGTCTTAAGGTAGATGTCGTGGCAGTTGTATCAGACACCTTCCATAATCCGGTAAACGACTCAACATTGGTCTATTTCAGTACCGACGAGGGAACGATGGTCTCTCATCAGGTAAGGACTGAAGATCTCGAAGGAATAGCCAAGACATACTGGATTTGTGGCTACCCAACAGTAGCGGAACCTATGCCTGATGGCAAAGTTTGGGTTATTGCTGAAACAGCAGGCGGGTTAGTCAAGGATTCCACTATGTTCTATAATACTGGTGGGCCGGAATTGTTTACAGTATCTGGTATGCCGGACACAGTGTGGGCTGATGGGGTTTCCATAACGAGTGTTCAGGTGTGTGGCTGGGATATCAACGGCAATCCTGTAGTCGATGGTACGGTGTTTGACGGTGATGCTAAATACCTATTGGTGGAAACCGGCGCCTTTGAATACCTGTGTGGTGATGCTGCCTGTGATCGTGTCAAGGTATATTCACAAACTCTTATGGCTGACTATTCGACACCGGGTGGCAACGATAATGCCATCGGTGCAATTGATACTGTTAGTTACTGGAAATTTGGCGCCTATTATTCCCATCAGGTTGTTCTTAAAACAGGTTATGCCTATTCTGGAAACTCTTTGGTTGGTGGTAATTTCTCTGTCAATCTTGGTGAAACAGCTTATTTAAATGTTACCGTCAAAGATCGGTGGAGCAACCCATTGGGGGATCACACCCTTGTAGCAAGTTATCCGGGTACTGGTGTGGCCGGTCCGGGGACCAAGGAGACCAACTCTTATGGCGAAGCCTATGGGTTCTCATGGACACCTGCTGATACCGGATCATTTATGATTACCATTACCGACAGCGATCCTCGGGGAGGTCTTATTTGGACTAAAACCATTTCTGTGGGTGAATAGTAAGCGATCATTTCCTGAATACAAAATCAATAAGCCGTCGGTATAAGAACCGGCGGCTTTTTTTCTACCATTAGTTTGGCGGATTGTTTTTCCCTTTTCCCACGAATTCTACCAGTGTAAATTGGGGTTAATGATACCGGTCAACACTACAAGCAGTTCCACGATCCACGAGGAGTTTTTCAAAGCAGCAAAACGATATGCTGAGCAGGTCGCCTTCAAGGCTCATGGCGGAAAAGGTCGCAGTTACTCATATAGTGAGGTTGTCGAATTAGTAAATCATTTTGCTGCAGGTCTTCACACCGAAGGATTCATGAAGCCAAACGAAGTCGGCCTGCTTTCGGAGAATTGCCCTGAATGGTGTATTACTTACTTGTCGATTTTGGCTGCCGGCGGAACAGTAGTACCAATTGATACCAGACTTAAGTTAGATGAGATTTATCATATTATTCGTCATGCAAAACTCAAGACAATAATAGTGTCAGCAGCACTTGAGCAGATAATTTCTGATTTCGGGAATCAACTTCGGATTATTTAGCTCGACGGAATGGTTTCCCATAGTTGGACTCGATTGTTAAAAATGAATTCAAAACAAATATCTCCTGTGGATAATGAGATTGCGGTTATTATATATACTTCCGGCACCACTGGCGCTCCGAAGACGGTAGAACTGACACACAAAAACCTGCTGGCTAATCTCGATGGGATTGGGAGATCATTACGGTTTGGTAAAAATGATGTTTTTCTCTCAGTTCTTCCATTGTATCACACTTTTGAGGCTACTTGTGGCTTCCTCACGCCTCTGATGTGTGGAGCCAGTATCGTTTATGCTAGATCTTTCAAATCAAAGGAAATTCTGGAAGATATATCACGCAATCGGATTACAGTTATGTGCGGTATGCCATTGCTGTATGAGAAGATGTTCCACTCGTTTCAGCGTAAGATCGCATCTGCATCTTTTCTCAGGATAATATTGTTCAAATCCATGTATACTCTATCGAGTATTCTGTGGAAATGCGGTATCAAGGTCGGGAGAAAACTCTTTAATTCGATTCGGAAGAAATTCGGAATGGACTCCATTAGAATGTTCGTATCGGGTGGAGCGGCTATCCCACCATCGATTGTCCGATTCTTTAACCTGATCGGCTTCTATTTCATGCAAGGGTATGGAATGACAGAAACTTCACCGGTGATCTCGGTTAACCGCCCCGATAGTATAAAATTTGGTTCGGTAGGGCCACCGCTGGATAATGTTGATGTTCGTATTAATTCTCCTGATTTAAAAGGCATTGGCGAAATCCTTGTCCGTGGTGATAATGTTACGCCAGGGTATCGTGATAATCCGGGAGCAACATCCGAATTATTGCAAGATGGCTGGTTATATACTGGTGATATAGGTTGCCTTAAGGATGGCCATCTGTGGATTACAGGTCGTTGCAAAAGCCTGATTGTTTCGACTTCCGGCAAGAATATTTATCCTGAGGAACTGGAAGAGAAGCTGGTGGAATATGGTATTATTCTGGAAGTGGTCGTTTTCGGTCGCAAAAAACAGGGTAAGCAAGGTGAGGAGGTACGTGCGGTTATTGTGCCGGACCTGGAGGTGATGAGTTCAGATTGCCAGTCAAAGTTGGGTCAGCCTGACGAGGATAAGATCAGACAGACAGTAAGTGAAGTTGTGGCCGATGTAAACAGCCGCATTGCAGCTTACAAGCGGATCAGCGCTTTTGAAATGCAGTTTGAGGAATTGGAAAAGACCTCTACGCAGAAAAATCAAACGATTCATATATAAGTGATTTTCCATGGGGAAACTGATAAATCGGAGCGATAAATCCTAATGGTTGAGACGAAAGAAATACAATTGGACGCCAAGGGATACTGTGATATTATTGATATCACCGATGAGTTGCAAAAGGCAGTGCAGAACTCAAAGATGTCTGCTGGTACGATTACTGCCTTTTGCCCTGGTTCGACGGGCGGTATTACTACAATCGAATATGAACCCGGACTGTTGAAAGACCTCCCTGAGTTCTTTGAGAAGTTACTGCCATCTGATCGAAGCTATCATCATGACGAGACCTGGCATGATGGCAACGGTTTCTCTCATATGCGTTCGGCTCTTATCGGACCAAGCCTTACGGTGCCGTTTGTGGGAAAAAAACTCACGCTTGGGACCTGGCAACAAGTAATCTTTTTACACTTCGACAACAAGAACCGACGGAGGAATCTCATCCTTCAGATGGTTGGAGAGTAGCTTCTGTTATGAATATTAAATCCATTGAGAGGATTGACAATCATGTTCGCTTGATTGCGCAAACACTTTTACCTGGTGAAATCAAATATCTTAAAATTAATGACTACAGGGGAATCATTGAAGCCATCAAACGACTTGATGTACGTGGAGCACCGGCAATTGGCATTGCTGCGGCTTATGGTCTTGCCTTGGCGGTGCAGCACGCCGGTGATTACAGCCGGGATTTCATTAATAACGTTGCTACAGAAATTGAAACAGCCCGACCAACTGCAGTAAATCTTTCCTGGGCGGTGTGTCGCGTTCTGGATCGCCTCACGAAAGAACAGCCTGACACATTTGAATCTGTCCTGACTTTATTATGGAGTGAAGCAGAGAATATCCACGAAGAGGATCGCCAGTTGTGCGAAAAAATTGGTTTGAATGGCGCCCAATTGATAAATAATGGTGATGTTGTCCTGACCCACTGCAATGCAGGGGCTCTTGCTACTGGAGGGATTGGCACTGCTTTGGGAGTGATATACACCTGTCGCAACCAGGGTAAATCAATCCGTGTTTATGCTGATGAAACCAGACCGTTATTACAGGGGGCGCGGTTGACATCATGGGAGTTAATGCAGGAAGGGATTGATGTTACTCTTATCTGTGATAGTGTTGCTGCCACTCTCATGCGACAGGGCAGGATCGACCATGTAATTGTTGGAGCTGACCGGGTGGCTGCCAATGGTGATTTCGCCAACAAAATTGGTACCTACTCAGTTGCAGTTCAGGCAAAGGAACACAGTGTGCCCTTTTATATTGCTGCTCCATACTCGACCTTTGATAGTAAGCTAGCATCAGGGGAGGATATCCCTATTGAAGAACGCTTCGCAAGAGAAGTTACCGAAGGATTTGGTGTCAGAACAGCTCCTGAGGGTGTCCAGGTGTATTCGCCTGCTTTCGATATAACCCCGTTTGAATTAGTATCATACTATATCACAGACCAGGGAATCAAACCGGGTGGGCGAGTTTGAGGGTGTTGCTGTTTAAGTTTGCTTTTTACTCGGTCGATATCTATAGAAAGTGCTACTTGGAGACGATATGGCCCAAAATAGAAAAACACGAAATGTCTTGAAAGCCCTTAATTATGATCTTTTCAAACCGGAGAGCCTTATACCTCCTGCGCCGGCAACACTGTACACTAAAATACGAGCAGCAACTCAGGAACCTTCAAGGCATGCCCAGACAATCAGTATATCCAGCCATCACGATGTTCTGCCGGACATTGCAGATTTACATCGTCGTTTCGATATGTTTAACTGGATGTTCTTTGGGGGAAAGCTACCTCCGGTTAAGATAGAATACTCTAACAGAATGACCTCCGCCGGCTCATACTCGAGGTATGACCACTTAATCAAAATTGGCCGAAAGTATCATGAAATATTTCCAGAAGAGATCGATGATACTCTTAAGCATGAGATGATTCATATAATTCATTTCCGGCACGATGCCACTTTCAAAGAGCTGGCAGCCCGGATTGGAGCTTCAATTAAAGCAAAAGCTCACCCTTTATTGAGGAAGCCGCCTAAATATATTTATGTTTGCCCAGAATGTGGTAAGGAGTACCCGAGACAGAAGCGGTTGGTTATGGCTTCATGTGGTAAATGCTCAAAAGGTCGAGTCTTTGACGAACGGTATAAATTGAAGTTGAAGAAACTCCTTTAAAAAGATGACGGGGTCAGCCAACAGTCTCGGTAGTTGTTTCCTCCTCGGCCTGACTTTTTAGCAACTCATCTATTAAGGGAGCGCAGGCTTCAAATGATTGTATTTTCCCTCCCTTAGAGAATAATCTTAACAAGCGTAGAAGTACCAGTTGTGGGTTTCCAGCACAGCTAACAATGTGTCCTTCCTTAGAAATGCCCAGACCAGCTTTTTTAGCTATGGCAAAGGCTTCTTCGTCTCCGAGGTGTTTTGTTTGCTCCCGGATTACATTTTCAAAAAGATTCAAGTATGTTTCCATAATTAGCCTCGATGTATGTGTTTTTTGGTGTTTTTCTTTATATCGGCAATGGAAAGGTAATTATAATGGTATTTTGTGCCACTTTCTCTTTTGCAACAGAATCGGTAAAAAGTGCAGTGAAATATCTATAAACCAAAGCCACTAAATGTCTTCCGTCGTTTTTCCGATAATAAGATCAACTTAGCGACAGAAAAATTAGAGATTATTTTTGTTGTAACTTATTGACATGGCAAGAAAATGTTATATAATTACAGGCTGTTTTGAGTTTGACCACTAATGGTTAAGGTTGGTGAATGAAGACATTTATACCAAAGGTTGATAAAAGCAACCGCAAATGGTGGGTTGTTGATCTGCAGGATGTTATCCTTGGACGGGCTGCTGTAAAAGTGGCTGACATCCTCAGAGGGAAGAACAAACCCATCTTTACTCCTCATCTTGATACTGGTGATCACGTTGTTGTTGTCAATGCCCGGAATCTCAGGGTGACTGGCAAGAACAAACCTGTCCAGATGAAATACTACCGATATTCCGGTTATCCGGGCGGGTTGAATGAGACTACCTTTGAAAAGATGATGCAGAAGAGACCTGAAGAAGTGTTTCGGTCGGCCGTCAGGCGTATGCTCCCTAAAAACAGGTTAGGGCGTAAGATGTTCAAGAAACTTCACGTATACGCCGATGCGAAACATCCCCACAAAGCCCAGAAACCGGAAACACTGAAAATAACATAAGGTAGATTAAAAAAACACTATATGGAAAAAGAGGTCTATGCTGCTACGGGGCGGCGTAAAGCGTCTGTTGCCAGGGCCGTATTGGTTAAGGGTGATGGCAGCTTTACTATAAACGGTAAGAACATGTCAAGTTACCTGACCCGTGACCCGTTGGCTGCACATGCCAAAGAACCGTTAATTGCTACGGAATTGGTTGATAAGCTATCGGTGTCGTGTAAGGCGCGGGGAGGTGGTCTCTCCGGTCAGGCAGGTGCTGTTCGTCTGGCGGTGGCTCGTGCATTATTACAGATGAATCCTAGTTTGCGAGCTATCCTTCGCAAAGGAGGTTTTCTCACTCGCGATGCTCGAGAAGTCGAACGCAAGAAATACGGTCAACCCAAAGCACGCAAACGGTTCCAGTACTCCAAGCGCTAAGCTGAGTACATTAATCCCTGCCCGGTAGGGAAATAAACAATCCCGACTGACTAGAGCAGAGGTCCCTGAACGATTTTCGGGGTTTTCTCTAGGTTGACGTCGGGGTGAAGTATAACCATTAGTTTAAGAGGAAGCGCATGGCTACTCCACAAGTTAAAGAATTGCTTGAAGCAGGGGTCCATTTCGGTCACCAGACACGTCGTTGGAACCCCAAGATGAAGCCATTTATCTTCGCAGCAAGAAACGGTATTTACATTATTGATCTTCAAAAAACAGTAAATGCCCTCATTCAGGCCAGAGCCAAGATGAAAGAAGCCGTAGATCGCGGTAAGGCAATTTTGTTTATTGGTACAAAGAAACAAGCCAAGGTAGTTATTAAGGAAGAAGCTAGCCGTTGCGGTGGTTTTTATGTTATAGAGCGTTGGTTGGGAGGAATGCTCACCAATTTTGACACCATCAAAAACTCAGTTAAAAAACTAAAAGATATTGAGCGGATGCGTGTCGATGGTACACTTGAAAAATTTACCAAGAAAGAGCGCGCTCGGTTTGAGAGTGAAGCTACAAAATTACAGAAAGTACTCGGCGGTATTAAAGAAATGAACCATCTGCCCGGGTTGGTGGTGGTTGTTGATGCTCGCAAAGAGCGTATTGCTGTGGCAGAAGCCAAACGTTTGAATATCCCGATCATTTGTATCATAGACACAAATGCTGATCCTGATCCGATTGATTTTCCCATTGCCGCTAACGATGATGCTATAAAATCAATACGCATAATAATTCGGTCTCTTGTAGATGCAGCAGTGGAAGCGAGAAATGCGATGCCTTTAGGAAACAGTGATTCTGAGGAACCAACGAATGTGACATCTCCTGAGCCTGAAACTGAAGATAAAAGGGCAGTTAATTCCCAGAGCAACAAGTTAGAAGAGAGGTAGAAGTTTAATGGCTATAAATGCAAATCAAGTCAAAGAATTGCGCGAGAAAACCGGAGCAGGTATGATGGATTGTAAGAAGGCTCTGGTCGAGGTTGACGGTGATTTCGAGAAGGCTATTACCTATCTCAGGGAACAGGGAATCTCAAAAGCAGCCAAGAAAGAAGGTCGCGCTACTGCTGAAGGTATAATCGCTACCTATGTTCATACCGGTGACAAATTGGCTGTTATGGTTGAGATTAATTGTGAAACCGATTTTGTTGCCCGCACCGATGATTTCCGCAATTTCGCTCGTGACATCGCTATGCACATTGCAGCCTCTGCGCCTTTGTGTGTAGATCGAGAAGATCTTGACGCTGAGGTGATCGAAAAAGAGCGGGAGGTCTATCGCCAGCAGGCAATCAACGATGGCAAACCAGAGAAAATAATTGACAAGATAGCTGATGGACGGATAGAGAAGTACTACAGCGAAGTGGTTTTGATGGAACAACCATTTGTGAAAGATAGCGATAAGACGATCGGTGATTTTGTCAAAGGAACAATAGGATCTTTGGGAGAGAACATTCGTATTGCACGGTTTACCCGCTACCGTCTTGGTGAATAGCATGGACTCTGAGGACAACAGTCCGTCATACAAGCGCGTTCTCATTAAAATATCCGGTGAGGCGTTGATGGGGCCGAATGAATTCGGTATTCACACACCTACCGTGAAATACATCTGCAATGAAATTAATGCCGTTAAGACACTCGGTATTGAGATGGGTATTGTTGTCGGGGGCGGGAATATTTTCCGGGGTCTCAACTCTGCCGGTCGCGGTATGGACCGCGTTACCGCCGACAATATGGGTATGCTGGCGACAGTTATCAATTCGCTGGCTATTATGGATACACTGGAACAGCTAAGTGTCCCCACTCGTGTTATGTCTGCTGTAAAGCTGGAAAGTTTCGCCGAGCCGTATATTCGTCGTCGCGCTGTCAGACATATGGAAAAGGGACGGTTGGTTATCTTTGCCGCTGGAACTGGAAATCCGTACTTTAGCACAGATACTGCTGCAGCCCTGAGGGCTATGGAAATTGGTGCCGAAGTGCTTATTAAAGCTACAAATGTGGATGGTGTCTACTCAGCTGATCCGAAGATAAACGCAAACGCGAAATTTTATTCAAAACTTACCTATATGGAGGTCTTGACAAGGGAACTGAAAGTGATTGATTCAACCGCCATCTCACTGCTGAAGGAAAACAACATCCCCTTGCGGGTTGTATCTCTTAGTCAATCAGGGACACTAAGACGTGTTGTGCTCGGTGAAGATGTCGGGACGTTGGTTTGTGCGACTTACTAAATGGGATATGAATGGTATGGGAGGAATGTCATGTTGGACAAATTGTACAAAGAAACTCGCGAGCGTATGAAAAAAACTCTGGAATCGGTAACCAGGGAGTTTGGCACGGTTCGTACTGGCAAAGCTACTCCACAGCTATTAGATAAGGTAGTGGTGCAGGCGTATGGAACGCAGATGCCGCTTAACCAAGTGGGAACAATCAGTACGCCGGAGCCTCGTCTGATCGTGGTGCAAGTGTTTGATAAATCGACGGTTGGAGAAGTTGTCAAAAGCATTCAAGCGGCTGACCTGGGTCTAAATCCTCAGCCGGATGGGCAGATCATACGTATCCCTATTCCGGCATTGAATGAAGAACGACGTCTATCTCTGGTTAAGCAGTGTAAGAACATCGCCGAGGATAGTCGTGTTGCACTGCGAAACATTCGCCGTGATGCCAACGACGAAGCCAAAAAGCTCGAGAAAGACAAAAATATCTCTGAGGATCAGCAACACGATGCTTTAGATGAGATCCAGAAGTTTACCGACGAACATATTAAAGAGATTGATGAACTCCTGGCACAGAAAGAAAAAGAGATTATGGAGATTTAGCTCCGGTTTGGAGTCTCAAATTATGAAGAGCCCCCCTTATTGGGGCGAATTTCTTGTTCCTTGTGTTTGCTCTACCCGGGGTATGAACCATCTATATATTGTTTCAGGTAACGGTTCTCAATCTCCATTGAAATTATAGAAGCTTTGACAATATCACCTACTGATATCAGGCCTGCTAGTTTACCATTATCCATAATAGGAATATGGCGAATCCGGTTATTCGTCATGACACCAGAGATGTAGTCAAGGTTGTCATCGAGAACGCCCACAATTAACTCCGTTGTCATCAAATCAGATACATTCGCCTTTGCGAATCCCTCATGATCGCGGTAAGCGGCCATAAATATATCTTTGTCGCTAATTATACCAATGAGTTTAACATCTTCCTCCACGATCGGCAAACAACTAATCTTGTTCTCAATCAACATTTTCATCGCTTCGCCTACCTTAACATCGGGAGCGATAGAAATGATGTTTCGCTTGTTTTTAAGAATGTCACTTACTTTCACGATACTCTCTCCGTATCTTTGAGCTATTTATAGTGTCTTTTTAACTGTTTAGAACACTTTATTATAAACCCGCAATTATTACCGTTTAGCAATCATAAGGTTGTTGTTTCCCTTGTTCCAAATTGCTATAATATTTTACAATGTACAACAAGAAACATTACTGGAAGGTTATTATTGTTGGTTTTTTCCTTTTTGGTAGCGTGACTTGTCTAAATGCTCAGGGTCAGCAAAGTGACCCGGTTGTTGATTTCTATCGTGAACGAGCTCAATCCGCCTACCGGACCTTGAATCCATTTTACAATGGAGCAACTATCTCTTTCCTTGCAAAATCATATTTAACTAAACTTGCTCGAGGTGGCAGAGAAATTCTCTCTGATTCATCAATCGTATGGTATTTTTATTCTTATGGAAATCTTGACTCACAACAGGTAGTTATAGCCACATCCTCTGAACTGGAGAAAATTGACTTTTCCTATCCCAATTTGTTTGAGAACGATTATGATTTTACATTTTTTCCAAATGATGTAGGAGGCGAAGCTCTTGCTATTGGTATTGATAGTGATACCGCGCAGAACTTAAAACCAACAGGCATTGCAGTGATCAACCGAAACCAATGCTATCTTCTTCGGCAATACCTTTATTATCGGGATGATGATAAATATAAACGTTATTCGAAATATAGTAGTTTTAGCTATTGCGATGGTGTAGTATTTCCGGATACTGTGAGAGTTACCTATATCACGGTGGGGATTTTTTCAGCCGAGCACTTCCGTCGGGAGACATTTGTCGATAGTCTGATAGTTGCAAGGTAGATATACTAACCGGAGTGGGCCTCTATTTGTTGGAGTAAAACGTTGCTGACATACTCGCTTGGCTGAAACTTTTTGATTATCTATAATTCATGATTGGTTGCGTTGAATTGGAATCAACCAAAAGAACGGATTACCTGTAAATGGTCAAAAGAACTTGCGGCTGACTCCGTTAGGAACTAATTTCGTTAAATATGAATTTGAAAGCTGATAAATTAAAAGAAGAGATACTCTCTCGTCCTGAGCGGATTCCTGCCCATGTGGCGATTATAATGGATGGCAACGGTCGTTGGGCTTCCAAACGTCACAAACCACGTATTTGTGGTCATGAGGAAGGAGTGAGGGCAGTACGAAAGGTTGTAAGGGCTGCTGCTGAACTGGGCATCAAATATCTTACATTGTATACTTTTTCGTCTGAAAATTGGAAACGTCCTCAATCTGAAGTGGCAGCGTTAATGTCGCTTCTATCGCGGACTACTCGCAAGGAGCTTAACGAACTTATTAAAAAAGATGTCAAGCTGATGATGGTGGGCAGGCTCAGCGGGCTTTCAGCGAGTAGACGAAAAGTGTTGACTGAAGCTGTTCGCAAGACCCGCAACAATAAGGGGTTGGTTCTAATTCTTGCTCTTAACTATGGAGGGCGCACTGAGATACTCGATGCCGTCAAGGCTATTGCCAGCTCAGTGCGAGCGGGTATTGTGGATATCCCCGACATTAATGAGGAGCTTTTTTCAAATTTTCTGTATACCTCTGCTTTTCCTGATCCCGATCTACTCATTCGTACGTCAGGGGAAATGCGCATTTCCAACTTCCTACTGTGGCAAACAAGCTACACGGAAATGTATGTGGTTGATACTCTTTGGCCGGACTATAATAGGGAGGAACTATTTACAGCTATTCGTAGTTACCAACAACGAGAACGTCGTTTTGGAAAGATAGGCCGGAAGCCGGTACAATGAATGGCAATTTAATCGCCAGAATCGCGGTAGCGGTGGTCGCTATTCCATCAATTCTCTGGATCAGCTATCAGAGTGGGTGGTGGTTGTTTGGCATGCTGCTGTTATTTGCTTTAGTGGGCACAGCAGAATTTCTTGTCAGGGAAAAGTATCGAGTATCGCGGCCGGCCTTTTGGATAGTACTATTATTTATTGTGTTATTGTTCTCTGTTTTGTCCGGTTTGTGTCCTCCGGCCATATCCAATCTTTGTGTTGTTCTGGGGGGGGCCGTTGCAGATTGCGCCTTGGTTCTGCTGGTAGGTTTCTTTCTTTTTTCAGCAGTGCTCTTTGCTATTGGGAAAAGTAGTCCGTCTGAGCTTTTTACCTGTCACTCGAGACTTTTTTGGGGTGTGACTTACCTCGGTCTGACATATCCGGTTGTTTTCCTTGTAGGCAGTGGTGTGAACGATTATCACGGTGGGGACTCGTTGTTGTTTCTGTTTGGACTTCTGTGGGTAGGCGACACAGCAGCTATGGGATTTGGCTCTTGGTTGGGAAAGCACAAACTGGCTCCGACAGTATCGCCGAAAAAGACAGTCGAGGGATTGGTCGGGGGTATCATCGGTGCTCTGGCAATCGGTGTACTGATGTACTTTTGGAAGTTCAACTATTTCGGGCTATGGCATACTCTTGCTCTGGCTGCCGGATGTTCTGTTTTCGGTCAGCTTGGTGATCTGGTGGAGTCGATGTGGAAGCGATCTCTGGGAATCAAGGATTCGTCTGCAATTATTCCCGGTCACGGAGGTATCCTGGACCGGTTTGATTCTCTGCTTTTTGCTGCCCCATTTATGTATGCTTACCTTAAATTGGTTGCACCATGAGAGAATGGGATTTTTTCTTCGCCGCACGTCCCCTTCTGCATTTGCCAATCTGGTCTATCTTTCTCGTTTCGCATCACTATCTAAATCCCGAGGTTGATGGCGTCTCGTGGTTGAATCTGCTCCTGATAGTGTGTCTTAGTTTTCTCGCTGCGAGTGCGTACTACCTGAATCAGGTACATGATGTTCAATCTGATGCTGTTAACAGAAAACTTGGTTTTATACATGAGGGGTTGATTTCCAGACAGGTTATGATAACCGGTTGGATTATGACTTCAATTATTCCACTGGGGCTTGCCTTTTTGTTTCCGCAGATGGTACTGGTGATATTTGTTCAGTTGGCGCTGTTGGGATATTTATATTCGGCAGCCCCTTTTGGGTGGAAAAACCGTCCGCTTTTAGGGTTATTGTCAAACGCTTATCCGTTTGGTTTTTTAGTCTCTATTACGAGTTTTCCTGATCCAACGATTGATAATATATGGCAGCAGGCTCTGGGACTGCCGATGTATTTCTTCCTTGCTGTGGCTGCGATCTATATCCTTACTACAATCCCTGATAAGGAAGGAGATGCAGCGGTTGGCAAGCATACTCTGGCTGTGGTTTGGCCACTTTCGATAGTAAAATCGATAGCCGTGATTGCGCTCCTTCTTGCGGCATTGGTTGCGACTGAAGAAGGATTTATACCTCTTATGTATCTGGCGTTGGTTTCGGTAGTACCGATTTTCATATCTTTAGTGAAGGGTCACAGAGCCCTTGACCTGTTTGCAGCCAAGTTTCCCATTCTGCTGTTGACCATACTGGCCGGATATTTCTACTGGGAGTATATTATTTTTGTAGTTGTTCTCATATTTGGAACCAGGCTATATTATCATCGAAGATTTGACATCACATATCCCGGGTTGTTCTGATGAAAATAGTAGCTGGATTTATCGGTGTTATAATATTGGTTTCCGTTGCTTGTGCCCCTTACCCGCGATATCGTACCGGGGGAGCAGAGTTGCCGTCTGTAGTTGTACCTCATGGGGTTAAATGGGTAACCTCTGAATATATAAAGCTTGGCCTGATCTTTGAAAAGTATCTCGGAAGGCCATATTTTGGCAAGTCGGTTTATGAGAAGGGAATTGATTGTTCGTTGTTTACTCAGGAGGTGTATCGCAGGTACAACAACACAATACTTCCACGGAAAGCCAAAGATCAAATGAAGAACGGGACCGAAATTCCGCGCAAAATGCTTCAGTATGGAGACTTGGTCTTTTTTCGCACTGAGCACAACCGAGTCTCCCATGTGGGAATCTGTGTTGGGCATGATCAATTCATTCATGCCTCTTCATCAAAGGGCGTAATTATTAGCAGTCTTCTCGACAAGTACTGGAGTCAGCGCTACGCTGGCGCTAGGCGCATTGTCAAATGATTCAAAATATTCACTTCTGGTAGTTGTATCATGGCTAACTTAACGCCTGAACTGGAATTGAAACTTAAAAATCTTCCCGATTCGCCAGGGGTTTACCTGTTTAAGAACGCTGGTGGCCGTATTATATACATTGGCAAAGCCAGAAGTCTCCGTAATCGGGTACGAACATATTTTCAGTCTTCAGCCAATCATACTCTGCGGACTGTTCGCATGGTATCAAAAGTGACTGACTTGGAGTTGCTGCTGACAGATACAGAGATAGAAGCACTGATACTTGAGGCTAACCTTGTCCACGAACATAAACCGCGCTACAATGTTGACCTTAAGGACGATAAGCACTTTCCCTATATTAAAGTAACAACCCAGGAACCGTTCCCTAGGGTTTTGATTGTGCGTCGTATTGAAAAGGACAAATCAACATATTTCGGACCTTATACTAGTTCTCGGAACGTACGCCGCACAGTGTCTTTTCTTACCCATCTATTTAAAATCCGTTCCTGCAACCATGTTCTTCCACCACCTAAAGGAAAAAAAATTCCGGTTTGCCTTGATTACCATATCAAGCGTTGTGGTGGTCCGTGCGAGGGGCACCAGACAGAGGAAGAATATGGTGATGGGGTCGAGTCGGTGCTTATGGTTCTGTCGGGGAAGTCTAAATCACTAATAGAGCAACTCAGAGCTCGAATGAAAACTGCCTCCGAAGCTTTGAAATATGAAGAAGCTGCACAACTACGAGATAGGATTGAGGCTTTGGAGTCAGTTATGGTAAAGCAGAAGGTGGATGTGGGGGAATTGATAGACCGGGATATAGTTGCCCTGGCGCGTGAAGGCAATTACTCTGTGGCTGTAGTGATGCAGATTCGCGAGGGGATACTGATAGGACGTCAGGATTTTCAATTAAAAGCTGAGAGTGATCACACCGATGCGGATGTTCTTCGAACATTTCTTATGCAATACTATGGCCATCAACCCAATCTTCCCCATGAACTATTCCTGCCGGGTGAATTCCCAGACATGAAACTTTTTGCCGCGTGGCTGAAAACTCAGAAAGGCTCGCGGGTTAAGCTTGTAACACCTCAGATTGGGGTCAAGGTGAAATTGGTTGAACTAGCCTCACGTAACGCCCGCCTTTTGCTTGATGAGCTTCTGATTCAGAAACGCAAACAATCTGAACGTACCAGCAAGATGGTTACTGGCCTCAAAGATGCCCTCAGGTTGAATCGTTCTCCAAGGACAATGATCTGTTTTGATATTTCCAATACTGGCGAAACCGATGCAGTAGGATCATGTGTCTACTTTGCCAACGGTCGACCAAAGAAGAAAGAGTATCGTCATTTCAAGATCAAGTCAGTCCAGAGACAGAATGACTACCAGATGATGCAAGAGGTAGTGAGTCGCTATTTCCGTCGTCGGTTGGACGAAGAACTCGATTTGCCGGATTTGGTTGTGCTCGATGGTGGTAAGGGGCAGCTCTCGACGGTGAGGGCTGAACTGGTTCGGCTCGGTTTGGCCGAACAACCGGTAATTGCTTTGGCCAAGCGACTTGAAGAGGTCTTTGTGCCTGATCAATCTGATCCGGTTATTATCAAGAAGACCTCTCCCGCTTTGTTATTGTTAAAACGGATTAGAGATGAAGCTCATCGCTTTGCGGTTACTTACAATCGCAAGGTCCGCTCGAGAAGGACAATCAAATCGGAACTGGACAAAGTTAAGGGAATCGGTCCGGCCAGAAGAGATATGCTTTTACGTAAGTTTGGTTCAGTTGAGCAGATAAAGAGGCTCTCTGTCGATGAACTCGCATCATTAAAAGGTATAACTAAAAAACTTGCTGAAACCATTCTCAAAACAATAGTATAAATTGTTGCGAAGAGGCAGGGGAATTTTTTATACTCAAGTATGCAAGATCAACCAAAGGCATATACTGTTGCAGCCATCACGCGTATGATTAAGGGTGCGCTAGAGGAGTCGTTCTTCAATATCTGGGTGGAGGG
>QNAG01000027.1 GCA_003641415.1 Candidatus Zixiibacteriota bacterium
ACAGTACCGGCAATCCTGTCTCTCGCTTCACCATGGGCAGGTATTCGTGGCGGCCATAGAAATACTTCTGATCGGTCAGAACGGAAAGAGCTGCTGCTTCACCATCGCGGTACTGACGAGCCAGTAGAACCGGATTGAAATTCTCTGTTAACAATCCCTTTGAAGGTGAGCCTTGTTTTAGTTCGGCAATGATATTAATAGTGTCAGTTTTACTAAGAGCATCACGAAAAGGTCGTTCTGACCGAGATTCCACCATATTTTGTAGTCGTTCCAGTGGTAGTTCGGCCTGTAAGTTTTCGACTTCTTTTATTTTGTCGCGAGCGATTTTTTGCAGGATATCTTTCATCAGGCACTGCTCCTGTGTATCGTCCATTGCTTGGTACTGCTGCGAATTTCTACATCCCTGAAAAACAGATAAAATATTAATGAAGACACTACATAGAGAATAATGGTGATATTCATTGTAAATGTGTATCCATACTGCTCAATTAACGTTCCACCCACAGCCGAGGAAACCATCCACGACGATGTCCAGGCTACCATAATCAAAGCGTTAACCAACCCCTGCTCTTTCTTATCGGATAGTTCCATGCCAAGATTGACTACGATAGGCCCGCCGAGATTCATAAGTCCACCCCTTATTACAAAGGCGGAAACTGCCAGAGGTAGGACATAGGTGTAAGATAATATCAATAGAAATGGTATGGAAGCCAATTGAGTAATGACAATAGTACGGACTAGTCCAAATCGTCGGGCCAGTATTGGACCAGACAGCGAACCAACCAACATAGCGCACTGTACAAGGAAATAGAACATACCAATACTGTTCGCTGGCTGATTGAAACGATCCTGAAAATATAGATTTAAAAACGGAATTACCAGACCCGCTCCCATCCCCACTAGGAAATTTACAAACCCTATCTTGAAATAGAATCCTCCTCGTAACTTAAATTGCTCCCGTGACAGGGAGAGACTTCTCTCCTCTGGTGAAGGTTTCGCCGACTTAATCAGCATAAACGGTACAAGTGCCAGCAGACTAATTAAAATGCCACTATACAGTGTATACCGATACCCCAGCAAGATATCACCGGACTGCTCGCCAAGAAATGCAGCGAGGTTCCCAGCCCCAAGTGATCCCACCATACCAGCCAGAATCATCACACCAAAAGAAAAAGAAAAAACGTGTGTGCGCTCTTTCTTTCCTGAGTTCCGCATGAAAAACGGCCCACCAGCTACGCGGTAGAATGAAAAAGCCATACCGCTCAAGATGGCAAAACCTATTATTAATTCAAGCATATCTGATGTTACTACACCAACACTTAAAATGGCAAACAGAGTTATACTGACAATGAGTATTGGCTTAAGTCTTATTCTGGATAGAAGTATTGCTGCCGGAATGGCGATCGTTGTCATACCAACTGCCCGAGCGGAACCGACCAATCCAATTTCGCTTTCAGGGAACCCTAATTCTTTAAGATAGAGATTGAGTAGAAGTTGGAATACCTGGAAGTTGATCCCCATCAGAAAGGAACCTATCAAATACAAGCGGATATTTCGTGAAAACAGTTTCAGTGTAGTTACGTAGTCTGCTATACCTGCTCTGAATCCCTTTCCCCTATCAATTGTAATCTCGGCTGCTTCAGATGTTTCGTGAGTGATAGTCATGGACCTATCGATGCGATGATTTGCACCAGCGGTCAAGCAAAGCCCTGGCCGAGCTATTATCAATGGACTCAGCAGACTTTACCACCCCACTAGCAATTGAATCCACCTTGCCTGCAACATACAACATAGCTCCGGCATTAAGCAGTACCGCATCGCGGTACGGTGATTTGTCACACTGGAGGACGCTGTTAAGAATCTTGGCGTTGTGTTTTGAATCTCCTCCTACAAGAGAACCATCAGGGTAGCATTTCAAACCACAATCTTCAGGAGAGATTGTTCTTTCATATCTATTGCCATTTCGAATTTCGATATAATCCGTCGGGGCACAGACAGAGAACTCATCAAGACCGTCTCGGGAATGTGCTACCAGAACATGTAACGAACCGGTCATTTCCAGCACTTCCGCCATCAATCCCATCACCTCGGGTCCATACACACCTGTAACTTGGCGTTTAACCGAAGCTGGATTTGTCATTGGCCCCAATATGTTAAACACGGTTCGTACTCCAAGTTCTTTGCGCGGTCCGGCGGCATATTTCATGGCAGGGTGGAATCTTGGCGCAAACATGAACCCGAAACCAATCTTGTTGATATTAGTCTGTACTTGTTTCGGTCCGGGGTCGATTTCTCCACCTGTAGCTTCAAGCAAGTCTGCGGAGCCGCACTTGGAACTGACCGAGCGGTTGCCGTGCTTGGCTACGGTCACACCAGCCGCTGCAGCGACAATTGCCGATGCGGTCGAGACGTTGAACGTATGAGCACCATCACCACCAGTGCCTACACCATCAACAGCCTCAGTATCATCCAATTCTATCTTGACTGAATGTTTCCGCATGGAACGAACGAAACCGGCTACCTCTTCAGCCGTTTCACCACGCTGTTTGAGGGCGATGATCAAACCTGCAATCTGGGCTGGTGTAGCCTGACCGTCCATTATGCAATCCATTGCTGCCGATGCATCATCAGCTGTGACGAAACCCCCACTGGTAATTATTTTAATACATTCTTGTATCATTAATTCAACGTCTTCAGGAAATTATTCAGGATGTTCTTGCCGTAAGGTGTCATTATTGATTCCGGGTGAAACTGAAGTCCGTAAAGTGGCAGTTTTCGATGTTGCAATCCCATTATTACACCATCGGATGTTTGCGCTGTCACCTTGATCTGACTCGGCAGCGATTCCGGATCAACCACAAGGGAATGATACCTCGTGGCTATGAAAGGTGATGGAATATCCTGAAACAGACAGGTCCCAGAATGCTTTATTTCAGAGGTCTTTCCGTGCATAAGCGTGAGGGCATAAGTGATCCGACCACCATAAGATTGAGCTATTGCCTGATGTCCAAGACAAACTCCCAAAATCGGAACTCTGTCTGCCATTCTACGGATAAGATTTGGCATTATTCCAGCGTTCTCAGGACGACCCGGCCCGGGAGAAAGAACAATCGCTTGTAGCTCCATACGAATAATGTCGTCAACTGTAATAACGTCGTTGCGGATTACTTCAAGATCAGCTCCCAACTCTGCCAGGTACTGGTATAGATTGTAGGTGAAGGAATCATAATTGTCCAGCAGGAGAATCACCGATCACCTCTTGTCTCGACCTGTGATAGCCGCTAAAAGAGCCTGCGCTTTGTATTCTGTCTCGCGATATTCTCGTGATGGTTTTGAGTCGGCCACAATTCCGGCGCCTGCCTGGACATAGTAAGTCCGCCCTTTCTTAACTACTGTTCTGATAGCAATACAGGAATCCAGATTCCCCCAAAAATCGAGATAGGCTACAGCGCCCGCATACACTCCACGTTTTTCCTTCTCAAGTTCGTCTATGATTTCCATAGCGCGTATTTTGGGAGCGCCTGAGACCGTTCCAGCAGGGAAACAGGAAAACATTCCATCAAGAGGAGCAACTCGCGGTTTTATAGTACCTATCACCGAACTGACCAAGTGAATGACGTGTGAGTATTTCTCGACAATCATCTTTTGTGCTACTTCAACTGACCCCGGAATACTAACCCGACCAAGATCATTGCGCCCAAGATCGAGTAGCATGGTGTGCTCAGCCAACTCTTTGGTATCAGCCAACAAATTGATAGTCAATCGTTTGTCTTCCTTTTCGTTCTTGCCGCGCGGACGTGTTCCTGCAATTGGACGCGTTTCAATGGATTTGCCTTCAACCCGAACCATCATTTCCGGAGAAGACCCAATGATAGAACAATCGCCAAAGTTTAATAAAAACATATAAGGCGATGGATTGATGCGTCTCAAGCGACGGTAAAGCGAGAGAGGCGAAAGGTCAGAGTTTACCTGCCATCTCTGCGACAGAACAACCTGGAAGATATCACCTTCTTTTATATATCGTTTGGCTCGGCGCACCATGTGTTCAAATTCAGCTTTAGTGTAGTGGGCCTTGACACGTGTTTTTGCTGATGTCTCTTTGGGGACATTAATACGAGCTGACTGAAGTCGGCCTATCATCTGTTCAACTGTAGCCCGAGCGTTATCATAACTCGACTTGAATCCTGACTCTCCCGGCTCATGCAGGATGTTGGCAATAACAAGTATCTCCTGCTTCAAATGATCGAATACTACAATGTGGCGGAACAGACCAAGTCTCATGGCCGGCAGTCCGATAGTTTCCTGATTGTCGTCGGGGAGATTCTCAATCCAGCGAATGGTGTCATAGGAAAAGTATCCCACGCCACCACCGGTAAAACGCGGCAAACCAGCAACTTTCACCGGACGGTAATAGCGAAATAATTCCTTAACAAAATCAATTGGGTTGGAATCAAGCGCCTGTTTGTGCTGTCCCTGATACAGAACTACCCGGTTCACATCTCCCTCAATTACAAGGAAAGGGTCATAGCCTATAAATGAATAGCGAGCCAGCTTCTCACCACCCTCTATTGATTCCAGTAAAAAGGAGTCGCGCTTGCCATAGGCCAATTTCAGGAATGCACCAACAGGTGTATCCATATCAGCAGGGATGCGTTCAAAAATGGGGATGACATTCCCCTGTTTATTTAGCTTCTTAGCTTCGCGGTAGGAAATCATAGAAAAGAATAAACTCCGTCACAAACATGTTGTACCTGACCAGTAAGGATAATCTCGTTTGTTTCCGGATCCCAAAACACATCAAGTGAACCAGTATCAAAAACCACATGGCAACGTCTCTCGGCATGGCCAATCATCACAGCAGCACACACTGCCGCCGCAGCGCCGGTACCGGAAGAACCCGTAGCCCCTGCCCCACGCTCCCACTCAGCGACTTTAAGTTTTCGCCTATTAATAATCTTAACAAATTCCACGTTAGTTCTTTCGGGGAAAGCTCGATGATGCTCTATCTCTGCCCCGAGTGTTTGCCAATCAAAATTGAAGTCGTCTACAAACAAGACAGTATGAGGATTCCCCACTGCCAGACAAGTTACAGGAAAGTCCTGTCCACCCAATCGTAAGATCGATTGAATCATATAGCGTTGGCGCGTTTTAATAGGAATTCTACTAACATCGAAATCAGGTTTCCCTAAACCCGCAGATACTGAGTAACCAGTGCTGTTTTTTTCTATAACAGTTGATAAAGAAACTACACCGTTCATTTCCATATCAAAAGATTTTCTGCGTTTGTTTAATAAATGTCTGTGCACAGCCGCTATACGAAGACCGTTTCCAGATTTCTCAGCCCAACTGCCGTCGGAGTTATACAGATCGATTTTGAAATCGGCGCGACGACTTCCAGATAAGTACAACATACCATCCGCTCCTACACCTGACCGACGATCACAGATAGCAACCGCCAGTTTCGCACGCTGTTTGCTTGTTATCCTATGTTGAGCAAGTTCGACAATGAGGAAATCATTACGCAGAGCATGATATTTAGAAAAGTGAACTAACATACCAGTATTTAACCAACCACAGAAGCAGTAGCAACAAAAAAGCTCAGACCACATTCACCTCAACAAATCCAATACAACTTGCAGACTCAAATACGAAACGGGCTGTCAGAATAAAATCCGTCAGCCCGTTCACATGACAACTGTTTGTATTAATTACATATTTTCCTTGAGCAATTCCGCTAATCGACCAATGCCTTCAACTATTCCTTCAAGTGTGGCATTAGAGAAGTTCAACCGCATACAGTTCTCCCCACCGCCATTGGGGTAGAATGGCTCGCCATACACATAAGCCACTTTCCTTTTAACCGCTTCAGGTAAAAGCTCTCTGGCTGATATATGCTTTGGTAGCTCTACCCAGAGGAACAAACCACCGTCCGGCTCCGTCCAAGTAATACCTTCTGGAAACGTCTCCCGAAGTGTTTTAACCATCACATTTCGTTTAGTTAGATAATCTTTTTTTATCTCCTCAATGTGCGGTTCCAACTTACCAGCTGCAACGTATTCGTAAATCAGGTACTGACACAGAGTATTTGTATGCAGATCAGTACACTGTTTAACCTTCTCAAAACGATCCATAATTTCCGCCGGACCATTCATCCAGGCAATCCGCAAACCAGGCGCAAGAATTTTCGAAAAGGTTTGCAAAGTGATAACTTGGTCTCCTCCAATCGATTTGAGAGAAGGTAAAGCCTCGCCAGAAAACCGAACTGCACCGTATGGGTTGTCATCGATGATAGGAACATTACGACTGGCTGCCAGCTCTATCAACTGGTGACGGCGTTCCGTTGACATGGTGATACCTGTAGGATTATGGAAGCTTGCTATTGTGTAAATGAACTTTGGTTTGTACTTGTCGAGTTTTTCCTTAACCTGATCGATTATCATCCCTTCGGAATCCATTTCAACAGTAGCATACTTTGTCTGATAGTAATCAAATGCTTGAACGGCACCCACATAAGTTGGCAACTCGGTAAGAATATAATCTCCCGGTGTGATAAAAACACGAGCCACCAATTCCAAACCCTGCTGACTTCCTGACGTTACCTGGATATTTTCAACTGTAGTCGGAGAGCCTTCTTTCGTTGCACGTTCGGCCAACAATTCACACAAAGGCGGGATACCACGGGACAACGAATACTGCATCACAGCAGGGCCATATTTATCAAGCACTTCCTTAAGCGCCCACTTCATATCTTCCTGTGGGAACAATTCGGCGGCTGGTAGACCACCCGCGAACGAAATCACATCCGGTTGCGATGATATTTTTAAGATGTCTCGAATCACAGACGATTTGAGTTCAAGAACATGTGGAGCAATCCCCCACTGGTTTACATTTGCTGATCTTGCTTCTTTGACGACCATTTGTATTTCCTTTCCTGACCTTTCAATGTATTAAACACTTCGAATGATACTCATAAAAAAGGTCTTCTATAGTATTATCCTTCATATATAGAAAAATAGCAAACTCGAAGTAGAAATCCAAGAAGAACAGAACTAAATTTTACTTGACAGAATATGTAAGCATATCTATTATTAATATGAATTAACTACTTCAAATGATATCCTGCACCCTTGGTTATAATAATCGCATTGCAGGAAAAAGCATAAGTCAAAATAAGCGAGTCTAATGATTTGCAATAATTGTACGAAAATAAGGAATAAACCCTTTAATCATCGGAACCAGTTTTTGTAAGGAGGATTTATGACCCGAAAAGTAATTTTGGCGAGCCTTGGGACTATTCTAGTGTTCGCTGTAATGTTAATGGCCGCAACCGGGGACAGGCCAGAGGCCACCCGCATCAATGATGCAGGAATGGTGCAAGCGCCTTCATCGAAAGCAGCTTGTTCAATGACAAAAACAAACGGGATATATACATCCTACTTCAGCGGATTTGAGCCAGGTATGGGAAACTATACTTACTTCAACCCCGAAGTCGAGTGCGCCGTTGTCCCTGCTTACCCGTTTGAAATCACTGCTTTCAGCTTCACTCTCACTGATTTTGGTGGATGCACCTGGCCAGCTTTGGTTGACATCGTAGTGTACGATGTTGCTGCCTCGGGTGATTCCTGTGACGGACCAGGAGCCGAGTTGTGCCGCCACTCTGTTGTCGCTGACCAAGCAAGTTTCATGGAACCAACTGTTGGGACGTTTGATTTCCCCCCTGGTGGTTGTTGTGTAGACGGCCCGTTCTTCATTGGTTTGGAGTATACGGGCGGTGCGGGAGGTTCAAATCCATCAATATGTTTTGATGACAACGCTGCTCCAGACACATGCGACAATTGGTTCCTATATCAAGGCACCTATTATGAATGGTATGATATTTGGACACAACCCGGCCCGGGATACCCTCTGTTCTGGGTTGATGGCGAGACCAACTCCGCTAATTGTGATCAACTATTCTGTGACTGGCAACCGGGCGATCCCTACAAACATCACTTCCCGCAAATGCCGGATGAAGAGGGCTGGGCAGTCAATGCCACGCAGCCGATGATTCTGGCCGAGGACTTCATGTGCATGGATTCTGGCTATATTAAGGACTTCCATTTCTGGGGCGCATGGAAAGGTGGCCTTGAAGGCGTTATCTCATCTTTTGTACTCAGTATTCACGAAGATATCCCCGCCGAGCAGAACCCGAACGGCTATAGCAAGCCGGGTACTACTTTATGGGAACTTGAAGTTGATCAATTTGACTTCACACCAATTGATCCGCCTACCATGGAAGGCTGGTATGATCCCTCAACTGGAGAGATCATTCCGGATGATCATTATGCTTACTGGCAGTATAATATCTGTTTACAGGAGGCGGACTGGTTCTGGCAGGATTCCGGCACCATCTACTGGGTAAACATCTCAGCTATTGTTGATGATCCGACTTCCACCACATGGGGTTGGAAATCAACCCAAGATCATTGGAATGACGATGCTGTTTGGGCTGAATGGGGCGATCTGAGTTGGGTTGATATTTGGGAACCCACCGATCCGATCATGAACAATTTCTGGATTGCGTTTGATCCTAGCGGTGCGATTATTCCCGCGCAGACCGGAGGGGTTGGCTACTACCCGCCAGGCGACGTCAATGGTTGGTGGCTGTACGCTCAACCCGATTGGGAATTCTGGAACATCTGGTTCTATGATCACCCGTTCACATACGACCGTCAGAAGGAAGCCCATATCGAATTCGATATTTTCGAGCTCGAACCAGGCCTACCGAGTTGGATTACTCTTGTGGTCAACTATTCGACCGATTTGTGGTCACTCGAGGGACAACCCCCTGGAGACAGTGTCCCGCCACTTCCAGGGATGCCACCGGAGCTTGAGCTGCTGTATATTGGCCGCGACACACTTTATGATGGACCTGTAAATCAAATTCCACCGCATTTCATAGCTGACTGGGAAATGAAAGACTACAACCCTGAATGGGTCTCAATTGATGTCTTTGGCTACAACTTCATTATTCCTGAGCCAACA
The DNA here is from genome assembly GCA_003641415.1 of Candidatus Zixiibacteriota bacterium. GTDB lineage: Bacteria > Zixibacteria > MSB-5A5 > GN15 > FEB-12 > B120-G9. The sequence continues at coordinate 9,025 of QNAG01000027.1, forward strand.
GGCATGATCTTCCACGACTGTATAGGCTCACTTGATCTGTCACTGGTTGTCACCGGCGGCGAGGAACAGATACTCGGCGCCTGTTGCTATGATGATGGGTCCGGTATAGGTTTGACCTGCTTAGAAACAACTCAGGATTCCTGTGAAACCTACTACGGCGGAATATACGAGGGCGACGGTACACTCTGCCAAGGTATGGAGGCCTGTTGTCTGCTGGATGGCAGCTGTGTAATGGCTGATGCTTTTTGCTGCGTCAACGAACTTGGCGGCACTCCGCAGGGACCGGGTACATCCTGTACGGCTGTGGAAGCCTGCTGTATGGCGGATGGTTCCTGCCAAAACCTTGATCCGCTATGTTGCGTTGATCAGGGCGGCGTGCGTCAGGGTGTTGGTACTTCCTGTACAGGGACAGTGGCTTGCTGTTTCCCTGATGGTTCGTGTCTAAACCTCGACCCGTTATGTTGCGATGATCAGGGTGGCACGCTTTCACCAACTGGCGCTCCAGCTTGTCTGGGCGACATTAACCCGCCTAACGGTATTGACGATGCCTGTGAAGCACCTGAAATCCAAGGCGCTTGCTGTTTGGATGATGGCTCCTGCCAACTCCTTACGCAAACTGCTTGTGAAGCCATTGTTGGCGCAACTTATAATGGTAATTACACAAAGTGTGCCGGCGATCACGATGGCAACGGTATTGATGATGCCTGTGAAGACGGCTGGCAACCTGGTGATGATCACAAGATGCACTTCCCGCAATTACCAAACGAAGCTGGCTGGGATGTCAATGCGACATATATGCCTTTGGGTGATGACTTTATGTGCATGGAAACCGGTTGGATAAAAGATATCCATTTCTGGGGTTCATGGAAACACGGCATCACCTGTGAAATCACCGGCTTCATGCTGGCTATCTATAGTGATGCTCCAGCAGGGACAATTTTCCCATACAGCGCACCTGAAATTCCGCTTTGGGAAACATATGTGGAACAGTTCGCTATCCGTCCTATCGATCCACTTACTCCTGAAGGTTGGTACGATCCAGCAAGTGGTGAGGTTATCCCCGAAGATCACATGCAGTATTATCAGTACGATGTCTACCTTTCTGAGGATATGTGGTTCCACCAGGATTCCGGGATTGTATACTGGTTGGTGATCTGGCCAATCATATCTGGGTCTGGAACTGGTGAATGCGAGTGGGGTTGGAAATCCTCACTTGAGCACTGGAACGATGACGCTGTGTGGTCCGAACATCCCTGGCCGGTACCTCTAGGTGGACCTTGGTACGAGATGTATGAACCACCAGTATTTGTAGAGTCAATGGACTTGTCGTTTGTAATCACCGGCACCTGTTGCGAGATTCGCGGTGATGTTAATCATGATGGGGGTATAGATGTGGCTGACCTGACCTATTTGGTAGCCTATCTCTTTACTGGTGGTCCACCACCACCATGTAAGGCTGAAGGTGATGTTAATGGAGATGGGGGTATAGATGTGGCTGACCTGACCTATTTGGTAGCCTATCTCTTTACTGGTGGTCCACCACCTCCACCGTGTTAAAAGAATATATAGTTTCCACCTGAAACTTGACGTTTACAAGCGGCCGCTCTTTCTTAAGAAGAGTGGCCGCTTTGTTTCGTGACATTGTGGATGTAGCCCCGATACTTAAGCAGGAGTTGATAACTATGTATTGGACAATAATGTGTGTGGTTTGCCTCTTAATGAACCTGGCTCCTATCGGCAGCGCACAGATAAACGAACCGGAGGACCAGATGTCAATCGGGCAGCAGTTTCATTCTGAGACCAGTTTTAGTGATCAGGGATACAAAGGGGAATCATCCTATAGGGGACGGCAGCTTCCCCTCTACAAGATTTACAAAGGGACTGTTACTGTTAGCCTAAGAAAACCCAGCAGTGGTAACAAGTCTGTCGAAGAAGCGATTGCACAGCGTTGTTCCGTGCGTCATTTTGCAGAAACACCTGTCTCTCTTGAAGAACTCTCACAGCTTCTTCGGGCAGCCGCAGGAATCACACATGAAAGCAATGGGGTTTCTTTACGCGCAGTTCCATCCGGAGGTGCCTTGTACCCTTGCGAAGTGTATATCGTAGTTCAAAATGTTGACTCACTGACCAGTGGTCTTTACCATTTTCAAGTGTCGGATACAAGTATGGAGTTGCTTGATAATGGTGATTACGGTCATCAATTACACTTAGCATCGTTCAGACAAAATGCTGTCGGTTCACCACCTGTGACCATTATATTGACAGCCCGTTTTGATCGTTCGACTCGGAAGTACGGTGATCGTGGATATCGCTACACTTATATTGAAGCTGGCGCTATAGCTGAGAACATCTGTTTGCAGGCAGTTTCCCTTGGATTGGGGACAGTTTTTATAGGAGCCTTCAACGACGATGCACTCAATCAATTGTTAGGTATCGATGGTATTGAGGAATCGGCTCTGCTGATTCTGCCGATTGGAGTGTCACGTTAGCAAAGAGATGGCGGTGTAGACAGGAAGGCTGCCAATAAAATCTTGTGTATTTGAAGAGGATTGTTATATTTGCCGATCATTAAGACAAGTGAAATAATACACTTGGAGAGACTCAAAAGCCACCGTAGCTCAGTTGGTAGAGCAACTGATTCGTAATCAGTAGGTCAGCAGTTCGAATCTGCTCGGTGGCTGTATTTCATTCGATATCTATATAGTTATTATTAACAAATGAAAAACTACGTCTTGTTCAACAGACATTAACACTACACAGTTCATTTTTATCTGCCATGATTGGAATTAAAGACCCGCCATCTCTGGCGAGCCTATTTGTAATCATCGTAAATAATCAACTAATCGAGATATGTATCACTTAAAGGATCAGCAAGAATCTCGTTCGTATACAGCGGTTATGTAGAAGGCCCCGGGCGGCATTCGAAAGAAGATACCCACATCCCAGGTCCACATTACTTATACCTTTTTCTTTTTATGGCGGTTGGCGCGTCTACGCTTTTTCCGCTTGTGGGTCTTAATCTTCAGTCGTTTGCGTTTTTTACCGCTGGGCATCAAACCTCCGTTAGGTTGGAATGTTAGGGCCTTATATGGCCAATTTCGTAATCATGTTCTTAAACTCATTGGAAGGCTTAAAGACAGGGACCTTGCGATCAGGGACTGGGACAACTTCGCCAGTGCGAGGATTGCGCGCCTTGCGCGCTTTGCGCAGCTTAACTTTGAATGTCCCAAAACCACGAATCTCAATATTGTGTCCGCTTTCAAGTGACTTTTTCACAGTATCAAGAAACGAGTCGATAACCACGGCCACGTCGGTTCTGGTAAGTCCAGTTTTCTCGGCCACTCTTTCGACCAAATCAGCCTTTGTCACGACATCCTCCCTCTCAGGTTATATTCATTCTCTCTATTATATACAATCTTCATCAGTCATTCCTGTTCTTAACCCGCAGCACGGGAATTCCTCATAGGCCAGTTAAGCCATTGTGGTTGGTAAAGATACATCAATTATGAGAAAAGGAAAGGAAAAAGTTAATGTCAACAATTTTTCTTTTAAACTTCCCAAACCACCCTATTGGTAAAGATACATCAATTGTGGGCCTGTCTGGTTACCTCTGAGAGAGGAACCAACCGATTCAAAAAAACTTCCAAGAAGGTCGAAAAGACCTACATTCTTTTTCGGACGAGGACGAACAATTTTCGGCTTCCCTTCAATATCAGCCAGATCCCCAGCTAGATCTACTGCTTCCTTAAGACCACCAAGAGTGTCCACCAATCCTAAATTGAATGCTTGCAAACCAGTAAAAACTGATCCATCTGCCAGAGAATATATTTCCTCGACTTCTTTGCCTCTCCCCTTAGCCACAACTCCAACAAACTGCTCATAAGAATCCATCACCACCGAACGAAGCATCAACTCTTCCTTTTTTGTCATACTTCGAGAGTAGCTGCCGACACCTTTTAGCTCTCCAGACTGGACCGTCTCAGTACCTATCCCTATCTTATCCATAAGCCCTTCAGCTGTATGAAATTGTATAATAACGCCGATTGAGCCAGTCAAGGTTCCAGGATTGGCAATTATCCTATCAGCAGCACATGCTATATAATATCCTCCTGATGCAGCCACTGAAGCCATTGCTGCAACAACTGGCTTTCCCTCACGGGCTCGCAGGACAGCATCATATATTTCCTGAGATATTGCAGTTCCACCACCACCAGAATTAATGTGAACCACAATTGCTTTTATCGCTTTGTTTTCAGCCCATTTATCGAGTTGGTTGATCACCGGTCGGCCGGTCTCTTCACTTATTACTCCATATATCTCGACGACACCGATATTCCCTCCAAAACCAGCGAATTCAAGATCACCACCTTCCGACATGATTCCTATGAACATCATACCAAATAATAACAGTCCACACAGAAAAAAGATTCCGATTGCAACTGCAATAATTATTTCTCGTTTTTGTGCCACAAGCAAACCCGTTAGTTTCTATAAATTTTCAGTTTTTCACCAACCTGGAGTCTGTCCGGATTGTGGATACCATTATCCTTAATAATCATGCTTATCGTCGTACGATACTTTCGAGCAATACGCTCCAAAGTTTCCCCTCGCTTAACTTTGTGAATAACATAGCCTGGGCCACCACTATCACCAGAGACAACCAATACTTGTCCTGGATAGATACGGCTTGACCTCCCCATACTGTTAAGCCTGCGAATATAGGAAGTAGTGGTACCGTATTTGCGAGCTATATCCCACAAGGTATCACCACGACGGACTTTGTGCGTTTTTGATGATGAGCTACCTGTAGATGTGTAGTCTTTCCCGGTTTCAACCTTATTATTTCTGTTCGATGCAGGAGTTATTACATTCTTATTATTAACTGCAAAATATTTTGAATCTGCAGGTATCTTAAGTCTTTGTCCAACATAGATACGTGAGCCACGCTCAATATAGTTTATGCGGCGCAAAGCATTGACAGTGGTACCGAAAGCTCGGGCAATATCCCACATAGTATCACCTGACCGAACAGAATAAATGGAGTCCTTTGCTTTATACTTCCGCTTCTTTCCAGACGGCCGACTTTCACGGTCCAACGGAACTGGCACAATCAATTCTTTGCCCGCATAGATTGTGGTTCTCCGGCTTAGATTATTAGCCTCTAAAATCGCATATTGAGAGACACCATACCGGGCCGCAATAGTGGAAACTGTCTCACCTCGCCTGATCTTATGTCGTACCCAACTTGTTTCCTTAGGTGAAGGCAAAGATTCATAAGCTGCTAAAAGCTTACTCTTCGTCCCACGCGGGATTTTTAGCTTATACTTCTTTTGATCTGGGGGGGTATACTTACGCAACAATTCAGGGTTAAGATCTCGAAGTTCGCTGGTTGAACAACCAACTGTTTTGGCCACAACCGAAAGCTCCAGACACTTGTCGATTTCTATCTCATCCCATAATATCTCATCTTCGTAATCAATATTGCTAAACCCATACTTAGCTGGTTCCTTGGCGATAATAGTGGCCGCCATGATAAGCGGGACATAATCCATTGTTTGGCGGCGAAGCCGCATCTTCCAGAAATCGATTGTTTTCTGTTTCTTTATTGCCCTTTGCACTCTTCCAGGACCGCCATTGTAGGCTGCCATGGCCAGTTCCCAACAACCGAATTGTTCGTACAAATCCTTGAGGAACCGACAAGCCGCGTGGGTGGATTTCACCGGGTCTCGGCGCTCATCCCACCACCAGCTACGATTGAGGCCATACATACGACCGGTCGATGAAATGAACTGCCACAATCCGGAAGCGCGCGCCCACGAATAGGCACGAGAATTATAACCTGACTCGACCATGGACAGATAAACCAAATCGTGTGGCAGACCGTACTGGTTGATAATCTCAAGCATCATGGATTTGTATCTTTTTGAGCGCACGAGAAATTTGGTAAAAGCGTCTCTGGCAACTGTCTGGTAATAGATGATTGACTTCTTCACTCTATCATTCATGACAATGGGCAAGTCGTAGGTAATTTTATGCTCCTGTTGCCCATAAACTAACATCGTGTCGTCGCTGATTCCCTCTCCTATATCACCAAAGCGCTCTATGACCGCCGATGCAGACACATCTTTATCAAGATGTCCCAGCGATCGTAATGTCATTCGGTAATCGGCAATTAAGTTGTCCAGTACAATTGTATACTTTGCTGATTCCGGTGTCTCCAGTGAATCTGATACAATATCGAGCGCAGCAAGTATCCGCAGAGCTTCCTCGAAATAATACTGTCCTTCTTCCCAACTACCCTCTCGGTTGGCAATAACGCCCATAGCATGGTATTCCTCAGCCAAATCGAGTTGACGCCATATTTCATCATCAACCGCTGAGGCAGAGTCATCAATGTCAATACCTCCACCATAGAACTTCCAGTCGGTTCTCTTGTTGGTCGCCGAGTTGTCAAGCAGTTGACTGTCAATTGCTGCTACAACTACGTTTTCTGCTGTATCTTCGGCCTTGCCGTATTGGACTTCTTTTGCAATTTCAGTAGAATCAAAAACGTGAGAGCTTGATTCAGTACTAACAGATTGGGCTTTTGTTTTCCCTGTTTTAGTTTCTTGTGCTGTCGAATCGGCAGTACTCATCGCGGGTTGTTCCAAACGATTACCGTAAATTTGGGGGGAAGCAAGTCCACTCTTTCCTCCACATCCAGAGGAAATAAACAATAAAAACAAAACAGCAAAGACGCCAAAACAAACCCAACACCGGTTTGTCGGTGATAAATTAATTGTCATATCTATCTCTCAAGCTACATTATTTTCTTATTCTATCGACACCGACCTACAATCGCTTGACGAAGGTAAAGTCTTCTTCTTAACTCCAAACCTATATATTGCCGATAGAACCATTAAGTGTCAAGTTTTATCGGGGAAAGGCACGATCATTCGTAGCTTGATCGCTGATCCTGAGATAGGGTCCTCTTACGGACACGAGGGCGATGGCGCACCTCCCATAACAGATAAGAGACCAAGAAGGTCACATCAGCGATGTCAATGGGACATTCACCCGACTGACCGTCAACATTGCCTTCCTCGGTGCATAGTGGAGGCGGTCCGTCGATGAACACATAAGCCACGAGATACGTCAGGTCGCCAACATTGACGATTCCGGAATGGTCTACATCACCCCCGATGACACAACATTGGCAGCCTGTCGGATTGAGAGCTCCCATTAAAGCGCCGCAGCTATTATTGGCTGGCGCGCAGAGTGACCTTTCCGAAACCCGGTAATCATGGGCGGTCGTGGTCGCCAAGAAGGAGGCGCGAAGGAGTATTCAACGTAGCCATCAGCGGCGCGACGTACGAGCATCCGCCTACATGGCATTGTTCGAAGATTCCTCAATGTCGTTTACCGTAGACCTTCTGGATAGCACGGGAAAAGTCGACTTGTAGGCAACGTACACGGCTATGCATGGCACAATGACCTTGATACCGGTAAGCCAGAAACGCCCAAGCCACCAGAGACCTCCCAACAGGACTGCGGAGAAAAGCAGAGCAAAAATCAGATTCCTGAGAACAAGAGACAGGGATGCTTTCGCGGATCCTTCAGCATTAGCTCGTAGTGAGAATGTCATCCAACAGAGGGTCGCACACCGGATTACGACTGCCAGCAACAGGAACCCGCCGAACATCATCCAAGGGGACACGGCAAGCAAAGCAATGGCCACGTACGCTGAAACAATCAACATATTCAAGATCAATGCCGCTTTCCGGCTCACAATCCCAAGCTTAGTGTCTTTCATTACCGAACCTTCGAACATTGTTTATTATGTCACTCGCCGTATAACACGCCTACGAAAAAGGCATCGCTTTGAGCAAGTGTAACCAAACGTTCAACGACCTCCTAGTGTTCTTTGACAGTTAGGAACATGATCGACATATTGTACCCTTCCCCCATAGGGACTCACTATAGTAGTTCTCAGAATAATTTTCCGATTGCAGCTGTTTTTTGGGTGTGTTGCGGGTTGTTAATGACATCGAGGATCGCTTGATCCAATCGGTCTATAAGTTGGTCAACATTCTTACAGACATGGTTGTTGAACCAGCGAGCT